>CAKZLX010000477.1 GCA_937127265.1 uncultured Pseudomonadota bacterium | reverse complement strand
TCTCCATTTGGTCCAAAGGTATACCATAATCCTGGGGAAATAGGGATTGTGGCAATTACCCGTGGATCAGACCCTCCATATTCAGAGAGGTCTTCAGTTTGAATGTCGCCGAGGTAGTCGCAGGCCCTTTCGTTGGGGTTATCGGAGCAGTAGATTTGTAGTCCGTTATAATCTAAGGTTCCACCTCCCAGCACACTGGCGGTGTGCGAACCAAAAGAATGTCCCATGACTGCATATTGTGAGGTATCGACCATGTTGTACAGTGGGTCGCTTTCGGTTTGGGCAAGCGATGTCAGATGGTCAACAGCCGCCCGCAAATCATCCGGTCTTTCCAAAAGGACTGTGGCCGTCTTGGTGTCATCGAAGTCATAGAGGGTGTTGAATGGGTGATCGACAGCAACCACCACAAATCCTTGCTTGGCGAGGTGCTCCATCAGAAAAGCCGACTGATAACGGATGGCAAAAAATCCATGTGAAAACGCTACCAGTGGTGCTTGCTTGACAACGGGTGCAGTGGCTTTGTAGGCATCGATGGCTATGGCGAAGGGTTCGTAGGCATCGGGTTCACGCTCGGCTTCAAGTATGGTTGGATACCAAACGGTCATCAATAAATCCTTGCCACGCTCATCGGTAAAAGAAATGTCTCTCATACCGGCCTGATAGGTGATGGGTATTTCCTGTTTATCGGCGGTATCTTTGGATGTATCAGCGCATCCCAATTGGTCAGCAACCAAGAGGAGAGAAAGATGAAACAGGGTAGGGGAAAAGGTTGTCATACAAACTCACTATCGATACATCGTTGTCTAACCATAATGTATTTCATTATAGATGTTGAATTCTAGGGGAATATTTTTTCCGTCTGGGATACACTGGCATAGTTTTATGACAAGAGGAGTCGAATATGTGGACGATGCTGCTTGGATTGTGGGCTTGTGATGGTACAACATTACGCGCCAATTTTGCGGAGGAAGAACCGGCTTGGTTATATGAAGCCGAGACCCTATCTGCTATTCCAGAACAACAAGACAGTTTGTTGGTTCTCAATTACAACATCAAATATGGCGGTGCTCGTTTGACCTTCTTTTGGGAATGTGACGGTGGTAGATACAACATGACCGATGAAGAAGTCTTTACCCACCTCGATAATTTGGCTGAATTTATAACCAGTGTGGACCCTGATATCTTGATTTTACAAGAGGTCGATCGAAATTCACTGCGCTCTGGATACATTGATCAAACCCAATATCTCTTGGATAATACGCCACTCAATTATGGGGCTTACGCTTCCCAACACCAAGTGGACTTTTTACCTACCGACGGCATGGGACACATCGACTTTGGTAATGCCATCCTGACCCGTTGGCCGATTTCTGAAGCCACCCGTATCGCTTTGCCCTTGGTTGAATCCTATCCCGCCTATTACAAATACCTCTATTTGAAAAGACATGTCTTAACCGCCAAGATTGACCTGCCATGGAATGACAACTTCTATGCCGTGAATACCCATTTGGAGGCATTTTCGGAAGGAAACGCCAAACTCAATCAAATCGAGAAGTTTCATAGCGTACTCACCGATTTATCTGATCAAGGAATCGATTGGGTGGCAGCGGGCGATTTGAATTCCTTGCCCCGTGGCTCAGAGCGACTGTCGGAGTTTCCAGACGATTGCGCAGGGATGTTTGATGCTGATGATTACGCCGGTGAGGAGGCTTGGTTGGACATTCTGTTTGAGGACTTCAATTCGGCGATGGACTTGACTGACTATGCCCAGAACAACGCCGCTTGGTTTTCCTATACTGGAGACCCAGAAAAAGGGTGGACCAGAGCCTTGGACTATGTTTTTACCAATCAAACCTGGGCAAACGGGGGAACGGAAAACATTGTGATGCAATCGATTGAACAAGGTGGCTATGAAACTTTGTATTTGTCTGATCATGCACCTGTAAAAGCCATTCTTTCTGTGGAGGGGGAATAACATGTTCTGGTTGACATTCATTTCTTTGGCAACAGCCGAATCGACTTCTTTTACCCAAAACAATGCCATGACCCTTGAAGAACAATCGTGGTCGGTGGGGGTCTTTTCTCCATTGCGTTTTGGTCTCAAAGAGGACCTTGAACTTTCCATACATCCGGGATGGGCTATTCTGGCACCTCATCTAGCAATTAAAAAGTCTCATGGGCAAAAGGGGGATTGGCATATTGCGGCGCGTCATCAAGTCGGCTATCCAACCCCCTTACTTCGTGGATTGGCACGTGGTGGAACTGGTGGGGTGTTGCCACCGGATACCACTATTCCTTCGACGATTAGCTTGCACAATGACCTCTTTGCTACCAAGCAAACCGATGCTGGAACCCTGACCGTTTCCACAGGACTCAATCTGGCCATTGCCCTAGGAGAGAGTGACTATCCCACCATTGATTATGCCTACGGATTTCGCCAAACCAACCTCTATCAAAATGGGGTTTCCTTGAGTGTTGGTTTGGGCCCAAACCAACA
>CAKZLX010000476.1 GCA_937127265.1 uncultured Pseudomonadota bacterium | reverse complement strand
TTCTTGTTCCGACCTGTCGTTTCAACCGGTTGTTGAAACCACATATCAAGGGGTACCAGTTCAGTTTTACGCCTTTATTTCACCATCGGTACTGGAATCCAAAACGATTGGTGAGCAACATGTCGTCTCTGATATGATTGGTGATTGTATAGTTCAAGCCCCTAACGAATGGATGCAAAAACAGGCAGCTCCCTCAACCAATACCCTTCGGATTGCCTTTGCTGATCTCTCAACCAACGAGATTGATTCCATTGCACCCTATGTTGACATGGTGATTGAAAGTAAAATCGGCAAAACGACCAGTTCACCGCAAGCCTTGGATACTGATTCGGTCTTGGTTGGGGTTGGGGCCAAGGGCAAGAATCTGGGTATACTCACTTGGGAGTGGGACAATGCCAAGCAGGGGTTTTCATCGGTAGGAGCCATAGAGGGTAAACAGAAAGACTTGGAGAGACGTAAACACCGTTTGCAGTACCTCGAAGATCAAAAGTCATCGTTGTCACCGCAAGAAATTGAAGCCCAGAAGTTGCAACGACAAATCGAATATACCCAGCGAGCCATTATCAAATTGGAGGCCGAGATATCCTCTGTGCCAGAAGGGAATGGCAACACCATGGACCTTCAACTGGAACTGAAGCCTTTGAATCGTCAAATCGAGAATGATCAAACCATTGAGACCTTGATTGCCCAAGCCCAAGCCGACATTACCAATCTGGAAAGTCAAGATGCGGTGACTCCATACACAGGTGATTATGTGGGTTCCCAAGCCTGTGCCAACTGTCATCAAGATATTTACGCATCGTGGTCGAAAACAGCACACGCCAAAGCATGGGAAACCTTGGTGGTTCAAGATCGTGCCTTAGATCCGGCTTGTTTCTCTTGTCACAGTACTGGTGGTGGACTGGAAAATGGTCCCAGTAGACCCCTTGAAGTATCTCAAGCCAAACATTTACAAGGGGTGGGCTGCGAAAGTTGTCATGGTGCTGGTAAAGAACACCTTGCTAATGTCAATGCCAAAACCGTACACAAAGAGGTGCCCAATACGGTTTGTGTGACCTGTCACAACGGAATACAGGATAACGGAGAGTTTGACCCACTGACCTATCGACCAAGGATTTTACACGATGTCCAATGAGATGTTGTCTACAATACCCCATGAGCCTCCAACAGTAGATTTGGTCTTGGGAATTGAAACCAGTTGTGATGAAACGGCCGCGTCTGTAGTTAGTCGCGAAGGCATTTTGAGCGACGTGATTTGGTCGCAACAGATTCATGCAGAGTATGGTGGAGTGGTTCCTGAATTGGCTTCTAGGGCGCATGTCGATAAAGTGGTGAGTTGCGTGACTGCTGCCTTGAAACAAGCTGGTGTGGACCGTCCAGATTTGGTCTGTGCCACTGGTGGGCCAGGACTGGTTGGTGCAGTGTTGGTGGGGTTTACCTTTGCTAAGTCGATGGCTTTGGGGTTTGGTACACCTTTTATGACCGTTAATCACTTGGAGGGGCATTTGTTATCTGCCCTGTTAAACGATCCGGCTCCCGATTTTCCATTTTTGTCATTTGTGGTTTCAGGAGGGCACACCACTTTGTACCTTGCACGGGATGTAGGGGACTATGAGGTGCTTGGACAAACGGTTGATGATGCAGTGGGTGAGGCTTATGATAAAGTGGCGCGGATGATGGGACTCGGCTATCCAGGAGGACCGATTATCGATAAATTGGCCAGTCAAGGCAATCCAAAGGCGATTTCCTTTCCACGAACCCATCGGCTACAAACCAAAGGAAAAACACGTGTAAAAACTGAAAATCGAAATGACTTGGATATGTCGTTTAGTGGTCTAAAATCGGCAGTACGCAATTATTTGGAACGTACTGAAGGATGGGTGCCTGCGGATGTGGCCGCCTCGTTTCAAGCCGCTGTTATCGATGTGTTGATCAATCGAATTCAACGAGCGATTAAGGAAACTGGGGTGCGTCGTCTAACCATTGGTGGTGGTGTGGCAGCCAATTCGGCGTTACGCCAACGACTGATGACATTAGATGCCGACGTGTATCTACCACCGAAAAGTCGTTGTACTGACAATGGATCGATGATTGCCAATGTAGGACGTCTTCGATACAACAGTGGTTTTCGAACTGTGAAGGGAGATACCGTTCGCTCGCGTTGGTCACCAGATATCGATATGTACACAAACATTCACTCACCCATGCCACAAGGGATAAACTCGTGAAACCAAAGAAGAGATTTGGTCAGCATTTTCTCACTTCCCAGAGTATCATTGCCCATATTATCGAGGCGTCAGGTGTGCAAAAGGGGGATTCTGTATTGGAGATTGGACCGGGGCAAGGAGCACTCACCAAAGCCTTGGTGGAGATTGGTGCGGAGGTTACCGTCATTGAAATTGATCCCGATATGCAAGATGTGATAGGTCGTGATTTTCCGAGTGTTCGAGTGATTGATGCCGATGCTAGTGCTGTGGATGTGGCAACTTTATTGGATAGGTCGAAGCAATGGAAATGCTTATCCAATTTACCCTACAATGTGGGTACTAAAATTATTCAAAATCTATTGACATCAACCCTTTCCTTTACGGGCTTTACCTTTATGTTGCAAAAAGAAGTCGGGATGCGTATGTTGGCATCACAAGGGGATCGGGTTCGTGGTTCTCTGTCTAACTTTGTACAGGCCTTTGGTAGCGTGCAAAAGGTTTGTTTGGTGCCTCCTGGTGCCTTCTTTCCACCACCCAATGTCGATTCGATTGTGATTCAGATAACCCCATTTGACCAACCAGTGTTTAGTCCATGTTCTCTAAATTCGTTTGAAGAAGTCAACCGTGCTTTGTTTGCGCAACCTCGCAAGGCGATTCGCAATTCGTTAAAAAAGAATTTTTCCAAGGAAGAAGTACAGATCCTAGAAGAAAAGAGTGGTGTAGATTTCGGTTTACGTCCAGCCCACGTGTCACTCTCTCAAGTTGTCGATTTGGTGACAGCCCTTGAAGAGTATATCCGAAAACGTTAATGTATATAGAGGAACCTTGCATTTGAACGATACCGTAGAGGTTGATGGACATTCTAGGAACCTTTTATATTTCCTTTTTATTTCTTCGACTTTGGAAAAACAATGCGGATTACATCTTGTGGAATGACCGATGTGGGACTTAAACGAGTACACAACGAAGATAACTTTTTAATCAATGAAGAAGTGGGCGTATATGTTGTGTGTGATGGCATGGGAGG
>CAKZLX010000475.1 GCA_937127265.1 uncultured Pseudomonadota bacterium | reverse complement strand
CAAAAAGAATGGGAGATTTTGCAACGTCAATATCGTCAACAGTTGCTCGCTGAACAACAAGATCCCAATGCAATCGCCGGAAATCTATTCAGTTCTTTGATGTATACCGGACAGTATGCTGGACGTAGTATAACGATGAATGACATCGACAGTATCACCCAAAAAGACATGCAAAATTGGTATCGCAACAACATTCATGCCGAAAACGCCAGTATTTATGTCGGTGGAGACATTACCTTAAACGAAGTACTTCCCTTGTTAGAAGCACGATTTGTCGACTTCCCTACTGCTTCAACCACCTTACCCGACTTACCAAGCACCTCAATCAAAGCCCAAGAGGAGCCCACCACTATCTACTTGGTCGATTCACCGGGTGCTAGTCAATCGGTCATCTATGCGGGGCAGTTTGTTTCTGAACGCACAGCCGATACCGCCGATGAACTCTACCTTGCCAATTTGGCCGTTGGAGGCCTGTTCATTGCCCGCATCAACATGAACCTACGGGAAGACAAGGGTTGGACTTATGGTGCTCGCTCTGGAATTTCCTACAATCACCTACCTGGCTTGTTCAAAGTTAGAACCTCGGTGGTCGCTGAACACACGGCAAACTCTCTCTCGGAAATCTTGAAAGAGTTGCGTGAATCTCAAACCGAACGTCCGATCACCCAAGAGGAATTGGATGCTGCCCGTGGCTTTATTTTGGGAACCGATCCAATTCGCTACGAAAGTCCTTCTTACTTATTGCAACAAATGATACAAGTCGGACGCTACAACCTCCCAGCAGATTGGTATGACACCTACAACGATAAATTGCGCGGTGTCACCTTGGAAAATGCCCAAGAAGTATGGAATGGCACCATCGACCCCAACCAATTAGTTGTCGTCATCGTGGGAGATGCCACATCCTTAAAAGAACCACTGTTGGAATTGGGATTGCCGGTTGTCGAAATGGATGCCAATGGAACTGTTCTTTCAGAGAATAGCACGCCATAAGCAGTTGAAATTTGGACACTGAATAGATACAAGATAGTCATCACACCGCATGGAGAAATCATGACAGTCGAAAGTAAATATGTATGGATGGACGGTAAATTGGTTCCTTTTGAAGACGCCAATGTTCACATGTTGTCTCACACTTTACACTATGGACTGGGTGCGTTTGAAGGAATTCGTTCTTATCGTCAACACGATGGTGTGGGCGGCATCTTCAAACTGGATGAGCACCTGCATCGTTTGTTTGACTCGGCCAAAATGTGTCGCATGAAAATGCCATTCGATTTCGAAACTGTTCGCAATGCCTGTATTGAAACCTTACAAGCCAACGAGTTCGATGAGGCCTACATTCGTCCCATCGTCTTTTTAGGTCATGGAGCGATGGGTCTCGGTACACGTGGTAACCCTGTCCGTGTGGCAATTGCCACTTGGAAATGGGGTGCGTACCTCGGAGATGAAGGTATCCAGCAAGGTATTCGAGTGGGAACATCGTCATACACACGTCACCACATCAACGCCAATTTGCAGCGGGCCAAGATCATTGGTCATTATGTAAATTCAATTTTGGCGCGCTATGAGGCCAACGACAATGGCTACGACGAAGCAATCATGCTCGACCACAGTGGTTACGTTGCCGAAGGGACTGGGGAAAACCTCTTTGTGA
>CAKZLX010000474.1 GCA_937127265.1 uncultured Pseudomonadota bacterium | reverse complement strand
GAAAGCATCATCATACCGGCGACCTTCCAATGCCAGCCCAAGCGATAGGCTATCCGTGCGACCGCGACACCCGTGAGAAAAGGCCAAATCAACAATGCGCCCCTAACCCACAACGATGATGGTGGTATAACCCCAACGACCTGTGTTAAAATACCCCACCAAGCACCCATTGTACCGGCAAATAAAGGAGGGTATTCTCCATAGTTCCCCATCCACATTTCCATCAGCCAAGCAAACGGACTGTTGATCCAATGATCTTTAAAGAGTTCCATTGCACCGACGTGACCTTCTTCATCACCATCTCGCAACAGACTGTCACCTGCGATCCAATAGAGGTTGAGGACCCACCAATACAGGATGAAACCAACAGTGGTTAAACGATGCCAAACCATAAATAAATCAACACACCGACAACTCCCAGTCCCAAGTACAACTTTTGGTGATTGGGTTGGGGAATACAGGTGGAGCAAGCCACAAAAACAGGTCCAGTGCAGGCAACCAGCGGCAGAAAGTAATGAGAGGGGTGGTGATCGATGGTACCCAATAGCAAACCATATCCCAGTATAGACAGCAATAGTGGGGTAATGGTTTTGTTGTATCCATTAAAGAGAAACGGCAAACTCAAAACCAGCATCCCGCCAGTATAAAAGGTCCACATTTTGAAAAACTGGGGTATTCGTTTGAGAAGTTCAAAGGGATTAAAATTGCCGTGCCAATGTTCTGGAAAGGTTTCAAAATACAGAATGAACAATAAATCTTCAGCATCACCCGTCAGCATTGCCAGCCCAGCAATCAGGATACCCATCCCAATGCTACCCCATAATATCAGCATACTGCCTTTGAGGTTTTCGGCATCTCGTTCTGTTTTGAAGGCATATTGCGACAACAAAAACAGGGTACTCAAAATGGCACCAGGCCACCGGAGGGCTTGAGATAAGAATCCTAGCCAGCCAAAACGCTTGGAACTCCCTTGGAAAATACTGGTCCAAACCCCAAGTATCGCAGCGGCAAACAACGAATCGGGAAAGTTTTGACTGCCCGGTTCAAACATCAACAAGGCATGCACCACCATCAAGAGAGCCGGAATACTGTAGGCTATCTGAGTGGCACGTTGGGCAATGGTTGAGGTTAAGTGCAATGATGATAAGCCAACCAGCAGCAAGACGTGTAAAAACAAACAAGAAGCCCCATGTAAATCTGGTGCCACCAAGATGTTGCTGGTGGTTAAAATCGGAGACCAGCCAGGGGGTTGATTCCATGTAAATCGTCGTGTGGTCAACATTTCATTGGCCCACTGTTGGTTTTCGACTTGGTTGAGCAACTGGTAATAGTGAGTGTATCGCAATTCTCCAGTGCCATGCAGTGCCCAAACGGCATCAGAAGAGGCCATTAAATAGACTTGGTCACCTTTGACCGATAGTTGCAACTGTTCACCAGGTTGCATGTCTGCCCAGATCGAAATGGCGGCGACACCTTTGTCCAAATAGCGATCGACCGCTCCCTCATCGTCTCTGTCGATCACCGCAGGTTCGACTTCTGCACGGGCACCTTTGGCGGAAATGTAAGAGCCAATCGGTCCGCGGACTGCCAGTGTTATGCGGCCATTGACCCGTTGATCGGCAATCAGGGTGGGTGCAGAGGTGGTTGGGGTCATCGAATAGGCACCTGCATCGATCCAGCCGTGTGTTTTGATGTTTTCCCAAAAGTTAGCCGGTCGCAAAGGAACCAATTGATGACGTGGATCATCCGCCCCTTCCAAATACCAATAGCCATCGAGGGGGCGTTGGATGTCGGTACTTTTCCAAGCAACAATCAAGAGTAAACCGAGTGCCAAGGAGCCCAGTCCCCAACGTTCACGGGGTGCCAAAGGATAGAGCGGTTGTTTTTCTTTGGATAACCACAACCCCACACTGGTCCACAACAGCGATAATCCCCAGATAACCCAGGGAAGGCTTGTGGAAGAACCAATGCCCACCTCTCGAATTAAGGCGATGTTGAACCACAAAATCACCATCGAAATCCAAGCCGAATCAATCAAGACTTGTAGAGGGGAGAGATGTTCATTTCTGTGTAACCAGCAACTCCAACCCCAACCGGTGCTCCACAACACAGTACTCAATCCAACGATTCCCATGATCCACCAACTAGCGCCACCCAACAGGGCAACCGCCATCAATAGATGCAATCCAAGTGGATAGAACCAGTGTTTCAATTTCATGCTAATTCGGGGTTTGGTGTGTTATCTTTGTAACCCTTTGCTTTCAAGAACCCCAACAATCTTCTTTTGCTATCGACAATTTAGCAGAGATTTCTCATTTCACTATGGACGATACCAGAAGGTGCGTTAGGTAATCATTGCTATGTTCAACCTTGAAACATAGATCCCACATTTTATGAATAAATAACGATTTACACGATGGAGAAAATAATGATTTCGATTGGAAGTAAAGCCCCCGCATGGTCTGCCGCCGCCTATCACAATGGTGATTTTGTACAGTTGTCTAATGAAGACTTCGCTGGGAAATGGGTTTTGATTTACTGGTGGCCATTTGATTTTACCGGTATTTGCAACTCTGAAATTTTGGGTTTTCAAGCGCTAGAAGCCCAATTTGCTGAGATTGGTGTGGAATTGGTTGGTGCTAGTTGTGACACAAAGTTTGCTCACCAACAATGGTTTGCCGACAGCAATGCCTTTCCCAATGGTCAACCTGGTCACGCTATGATTGCCGATAACACACACCAAATGACCAAAGATTTTGGCTTTTATTTGGATGCGGTAGGGTGCGCTGTTCGCGGGACTGTATTGATTGATCCAGAAGGTGTCGTTCGTTCAATGGGTGCAAACTTCTTGAATGTTGCTCGTGACCCCAAGGATGCCTTGATTACCGCACGTGCTTTTGCCAAGGGTGGTGCCTGTGCCTTGCCTGACCGTCAATAAACCTTGACGATCTTGGATGTTGGTGCCCGTTCTTTTGAATGGGCACTGTTGTTTTAGGCTGACATTCTTGGCGACCGTTGCCTTCGGACTAGGGAGGTTGATGATTTAGATTTTACCGCGAACCACACGGTCAATCCCACCCAAATCTTTGTGGATACTCACACCGTGCATTTCTGAACGTCTCATGATTTCGGCAACCGATTCGGCTTGATGAATTCCGACTTCGACAGCCACACCAACTCTCGCGCGTTCAACAGCCATCGGAATGAGTACGTTGTAGACATCCAATCCGTTGGCACCACCGTCGAGTGCAATGCGTGGCTCATGAATACTGACTTCAGGTTCGAGATCGATGATATCAGCCGAGGGGATGTAGGGAGGGTTCGACACCACCAAATCAATCGGTCGGTCTTTGGGGATTGGGTCGAAGAAGCGACCTTTGAGTACAGCCACCCGATCTTTGAAACCCAATTTTTCCACATTGGCTTTGGTGCAGGCGATGGCTTCCGGAGAAATATCGACCGAGAATACGCGTACATGGGGACGTTTTCGAGCGATTGAGAGACCAACGCATCCTGAACCACAACCAATGTCGGCAATCGTCCACGGTTGTCCATCTTCCGGTTCTTCGGGGATTAGCTCCAGTGCGGCATTGACCAGTGCTTCGGTGTCTGGCCGGGGACACAACACACCGGGGGTGACGATGAAATCATCTTCATAAAATCCCCATTCTCCCAAAATCCAAGCAATGGGCTCTCTATTTCCACGTCGTTTTAATAAGGGGCGGAGACGTTGTAACTCTTGTTCTTCGAGGGGTTTGTCAAAGTTCAGGTACAAGTCCATACGGGACATGTTGAGGGCATGTGCCATCAGTAGTTCGGCTTCATATTTGGCAGAAGGAACTCCGTGATCGGCAAGAAACTTGGCACTACGGTTTAAGACGGTTGTCAGCGATAACATCAGAAGCCTCGCAAAGAGAAGATGGAGAGGGTTAGGAGAGGTTTAGGAGAGGGTGGAGATGAAATGTATAGCGTGTTCTTTGCCGATTCGAATGCAATCTTTGACGGCAACACCAAACAAATGGTTTCCCGATAGGCGAAGATGGGGAGTGGATTGATGGAATTGGTGACATTGTTGTTGACGTTGCCAATGTCCTACCTGATAGCGAGGGATGGCTTTATCCCATCGTACAGTATGAACCTGCAAAGGCGATAGATTCGGACATTGAAAGATATCGCGGTGAGCTTGGAGTGCAACCTTTTCTAGATCTGCATCCGATTGTTCGAGCAAAGAGGGAGCAATTGCACCACCCAAAATACTGCGGGTCATCACCACATTTTGGGGACAGCGGTTCGGATAGAGGTGAGAGGAAAACAAGATGCCCAACAATCCCGAGGCTTGATCGGAGCGACTAAGGAGAGCGCCAAATCCTCTTGGCGGGGTGGAAAAAGCCTCGATTGGAAATGTCTGCATGACCACTGCAACCGGAGCGTATTCAATTTCTTGTAAACTTTTTCCGATGGTGGGGAAGTGTTCACTTAATAAGTTTGCCATCGGTTGGGCAGGCGTGGTAATCGCCAACCCTTTGGCTTTAATGACACCATTGCTGGTATAGATTGTCCACTTATCCTGTTCATACACAATTCGTTCAGCGGATGTACTGGTCTGAATGGAATGTCCATGGTCGGTTAAATGCTTTGCGATATCGCTACACAGTTGTGAGGTTCCGTGTTTCATAGACGTAAGGTGTGGTGTTTTTCGGGTTTTATCTTTGAGCCGGGCTAGCAATTGTCGAATGATTGAGCCACTGTGTGCCATCTCCCAGAGATTCGGAAATGCTGCCCGCACAGATATCGATTCAGGGGTATCAGCATAAATCCCCGCGCACATCGGAGCAAGAAAGTTGTCAATGATGCCTGCCCCAAAGCGACTTCTCATAAAGTGCGCCATCGAGGGTTCACCTTTGAGGGCAGGAGACCAGAAGTATTCTCGTAAAGCCCGTATTTTTTGCCACCAAGAAAGCAAAGGCGTAGAACGTAGTAATAGTTTAGGAGACAGCGGGTGTAACTGTTGGTCTTTGACCAGAAAACGTGTAGCCCCTTCGGTATTGGCAGGTGTGATTGAACTTGAAGCACCCATGAGGTTGATCAACTCTTCGACTGAAGGTTCACTGTCTAACCAGCCATTGGCTGCCTCATCAAACAGTGCCTCCCCGAGTTCTTTGGTTTGTAATATGCCACCGACACGATCCTTTTGCTCGACGACACAGACCGAGAGTTGTTGACTGGCAAATGCTGCCAATGACAATCCGGAGATTCCGGCGCCGATTACACAGAGATCGACTGTTTCACTTCTGTTCACGGGGCTTTTCCAGTGGCATCCCAAATTTGTTGGCGCAACAGTCGAATCCACAACGGAGAGCGCTCCAACCCGTTCATCGGATACCAAGAATCACGGTTGATAAAAATATGGAGGGCAGGTGAAATGGAATCCTGTTGTAAACTGTCGATAGAACCATACAATACAGCGTCATTCGGTGAGATTTGTTGTAATGTTTTGCTGGCTGAACGACCATTGATGACCACCTGAACGGTACAAGACGGGAAGTGGGTTTGGATTTGCTGTTCGAGTATATAGCGTTCTTTGTCTACTGGTGCAGAAAGCCCATTCCAATTGTCTACTGCTCGTCTCATAAAGAGGACGATGTGTTTGAGTGGGGTTTGTAGATTTTGGGTGATGAGGTTTGAACGAATCCAAGTGGTGACCACTTCCAACCACTCATCTTTGGTCGAGGGGCGTTCTATCCATTGTTGGGGATGTTTTCGATCAGAGAGTGCTCGTTTGAACTCAGTGATACAATGGTTTTCAAACTGGGTGGGTAAGACCCCCAGTGGCACTACATAGAGTGTACTTTTGGGAGCCAGATGGTTGATCGCTTCTTGAATATCAGTGTGCCCCAAGGTGTACATTGAGCATTTGGCGTCACCGGCCAGAATTCGATTCAGTTCACTGACAAAGGGTTGGATCTCTACAATCGAACCGGTCTTAAATCGCTGAATGTGATGGCGATTCCACCAACTGAACCACCACCATAACCAACCCATCCACCAAGATTGACCTTGCTTCCATTCAGACTGGAGCAGATGTGTTTCTTCTGCAGAGTCTTTGGCGAAAGGGGGAAGCAACAACCAAACTTGTGGTGTTTCCTTAGCCAACCTTACTCCAATCCCATTCAAGTACCGCATCGATTGCTGCCTGTACACCTGAAATTGGTGTTTGGGGAGTGCAACCGTGACCCAAGTTGAAGATGTGCCCTGTGGGTCCGGCTTGTTGGATGATATGATGCACTTTTTGACGAATAATTTCTGGTGGGGCTGGCAGGGCGATTGGGTCGAGATTCCCTTGAAGAGGAACATCACCGAGTACTTGTTGGGCACGTGTCCAATCTACACGCCAATCTAAGGCAAAGGCATCAGCGCCAACTTGTGGGTAAAAGTCTAGGAAACACTGGGTGTCTCTAGAGAAGTACAAGGTGGGAGCGCCAGAAACCATGGAAAAGACTTTTTGGACGGCGGGAAGAGCAAACTCCAGATAATCTTCTCGGCTGAGAGCACCAGCCCAAGTATCAAACAATTGGACTGCCACCGCTCCAGCATTGATTTGGGCTTGGAGGTGCTTTCCAACGGCCACTGCCAATTTGTCCATCAGTTTCTTGAAGGCTTCTGGTTGAGACCACATAAAATGTTTGGTGTGGTGCCAAGTTTTTGAACCGCCACCTTCAATCAAGTAGCAGGCCAAAGTAAATGGTGCGCCGGCAAAGCCCAAGATTGGTTTGTCGGTTCGTTGGCGACACAAACGAATGGCCTCCATCGGAGAAGGAAGATCTCGTTCTGGTTCAAAATCGGTGAGGGCATCGACATCTTCCGCCGAGCGAACGGGATTATCAATTTGAGGGCCTTTTCCTTCTCGAAAATGGAGATCGGCTCCCATGCAGTCTAGGGGCAATAAAATATCGGAAAAGATGATACCAGCATCAAAGGGAAAACGACGAAGCGGTTGCAGTGTGATTTCAGCGGCAAGTTCGGGGTTATAACATCTTTCGAGGAACCCATACTGTCGTCGTAATTCCATGTATTCTGGTAAATAACGACCGGCTTGTCTCATCATCCATACTGGTGGACGTGTTACAGGTTCTTTACGGAGCGCTTTGGCTATCAAGGACTGAGAATCATCATGCATACAAACTCCAAGCATCAGTTGTTTCCATTTTTAACCCAATTTTTTCCTCAGTGGGTGAAGAAATGGTGTCTATTACCGATAATATCAACTTTTCTGTATCTTCTGGGCTGGATGATGCCTTGGGAGCATCCTTGGTTGTACCCAATCCAGACGATGTTACTTGTCCAACCTTTGTGGTGTGCTTTACTGTGGCCTTTGTGGACTTGGATTGGTATTCGAGGTGTCTCTCAAAAGATTCGCTATATGACGGTTGTGGTCTCATTGGTTGCTTTTGGATGGGCAAGTGGTTTCTTTTCTCAGAATGTTTCGGTTGAAGGTCAGCAAATCTTGGTTGCCAATGTCAATGCCTATGCCGGTGAGCAAGATATGCTGCAAGGCTATTTATCGATGTTGGGGGTGTCAACGATTGTCTTGTTAGAGAAGCGCGCCGAAGAAATTAGTGGTTTTAAACGGGTTGCCGATGATTTTGATACGGTGGTGAAGAAACCTTCTCATCACACCGCTGTTTTTTGCAAAGAAGAATGTACGGCTTGGGTTTCACCACAGATTGGTTCATCGAGTATGTCGATGTCGATGGCGCTAATGTCTTTGCCTGAACAACGCTGTCTGGTGGCAGTGCACATACCACCACCAACACCGATTGATGCCACTGGAATGCGTCCGTATGTGGAGTATTTGTTGTCGGTCATCGAAAACGGTCAGTTGCTTCGTGATTGGGAGGTTTGTCAACAAGGAGATAGGGTGATCGTGGCTGGTGACTTTAATGCAGTGTCTGGTTCATGGGCGCACGCAACTTTATTAGACACGGGGTTGGTTGATGCACAAATCCACAGTGGAATTGTCGGATCGACTTGGCCTTCAGAATCCAAGGATTTTGTCAAGATGCCAGTGTTTCGAATTGACCACGTTTTGCATCATCCTAGTATTCAGTTGGGTGTTGAGCAAGTTCGGATTCCGCATTCAGACCATCAAGGACTGTTGCTATCATTACCTTGAGATTTTTGGCAGTATAGATCCGAAACCTACTGATTTCGGTTTCACACCGGGTGTTTTTTCATCGGTTTCACACGGGGTGTTTTTTCACCGGTTTCACACGGGAAATTTTTTTTCACCGGTTTCACACGGGGTGTTTTTTTCAGGGCTGTACACTGATGCGATTGAGCAGGGCGATCAGTATTTTTGCTTGATAAGCGGCATCGGCATCGGCACGGTGTTTAGTTGTTTTGTCTTCGGGAGGAAGATTGAGTGGACCTTGGATTTTTTCTTTGCTGGCCTCTAGCCAGTGGGTCCCTAATACTCCCATTGCCAAGGCTCGAGTGTCCAAAGCCTTGTACCCAAACGGGTTGGGGATATTTTCTGCGACAAAGGCATAGTTGACAAATGACCAATCAAAAGGGGCGTTGTGTCCAACAAAGATTGCTTGGGTATGTGGGTCAGATTGCTTCTTGACCCAAGCTGCCAGTCGACGACAGGCTTCGGCGCGTGGTAAGCCTTCTCGATGCAATCGACTTTGGTCTAGTCCATGGATGGCTGCGGCAGTACTGTCAAAACGTGGTGCTTGAGGGCGCATTTCTAAATACAGGGATTCGCCACGTACCGCACGTCCATCTCGGTTGTGTACTACTACTGCTCCTAAGGAGACCATGTCGTATAAGCCGGGGACTGGTCCATTACATTCGATGTCAATGACAAAATAGGTGCCTCTTGCTGGTCTCATTTGGATCCTTTTAAATCGGGGTGAAGGGGAGCCGATTCCATCAAGGTAATCTTTTGGAGTGTCGGTTGAAAATGTTTTTGCAATGTTTGATAAATGGTCTCTGCTTCAAAATATTGTTGCAGGCGAGCTTTCTTTTCATCATCCAATCGTTCTTGACGCTCTGTGGGGGTCTCAACAGTTTCATTCTTTTTGCGAAGTCGAATGCTGAAATTACGTACACCAAAGAATTGGGCCAGACTATCTTGCCAAAATTTATCATTGCGAAGTCGTTGCAATCGTGAAATGTTAAATTCGCTGGGGGTGACAAAGAGTACCCGAGATCCTTCCACCTGTAATAGTGCGACTTGATCAACCACATCGTGTTCAACCTTGCCATGTCGGTGAAGGTGGTCTACAAAGAACCAAAATTTATCGGACACAGGTATTTGGTTGGTGGAATCTTTTTTGGATGTATTTTGAGCGGGTGTTTCCGACTTGGTGGTTTGTTTCGTAACCCCCAATCCAGGTTTGACTGTGGGTCTTTTTTTCTCTGGTGAGGCGGTGCTTTTGGTCGATGGCGTTAAAAATCCGCTACTTTTTTGGCTATTTGTAGGTGTGGTTGGCTTAGTGGACTTTTCGCTACGAGAGGTGGGTAGAAATCCTGAATGGGCAACCTTGGTCGATTTGGTTCGATCTTCAGTGTCGAGGTCGGACCCTTTTGTTGAAGTGCTCTGTTGTCGTGGTTGACGTGGTGATCCTCCACCTTGCATCTTGGTGATCTTGGCAATTAAGTCATCAATGCTTTTGGCAGGTCGAATGGCGATCAGTTTGGCAACCGACATTTCCAATACCAATTTTGGTCTCGGAGAACGACTGACTTGTTCATGAACTTCGAGCATCACCTGAAAGGAACGGGTAAAGACATCTGCGGTGGTTTGTTTGGCTAAGGTTTCCAATTCTTTCTTCTCATCTTCAGGAATGTCGACAAATTGAAAGGAATCCTTGGAGAGGACCACCAAAGTAGCATTGCGGAGAAGTTCCAACATTTCAGAGGCAAATTCGGTGAGGTCATAACCGGCATCGTATACTTTATTGATGGCCTCCAAGCATGTAGAGGCTTCGTGTAGTATCATTCCGCGTAACATGCTGTACAGCAATTCTCGATCAACCAACCCCAATGCAGAAGCGACTTGGCCAGTGGATATCTCTTTTCCGGCAAAGGAAATCACTTGATCCAACAAACTTTGAGAGTCTCGCATAGACCCTTCACCCGCACGTGCAATTAGGCGCAACCCACCTTCGTCAATCTGGATGCCTTCTTCTTTACAAATGTATTGGAGGTGTCCGACAACGGTACTCATTGGGATTCGCTTGAATTCGAAGCGTTGACAACGGGATAAAATGGTATCGGGTAGGGCGTTTGGTTCGGTGGTGGCAAAGATGAACTTGACGTGGGCAGGTGGTTCTTCAAGTGTTTTGAGCAGGGCATTAAAGGCGGCTTTACTCAACATGTGGACTTCATCGATGATGATGACTTTGACTCGTCCGTTAGGGATGTACTGCAGGTCTTCTTGCAACATCCGCGCATTGTCGACTTTGTTGTTCGAGGCGCCATCAATTTCGGTAACTGCACTGGAGTGACCATTGAGTATTTCTTGGCAATAAATACAGGTGCCACAAGGGTCTGGGGTAGGACCTTGTTCGCAATTGAGGGCTCTGGCGAGAGCACGCGCAGTGGTGGTTTTTCCAACACCACGAGGTCCAGAAAACAAATAGGCGTGGTGAACGCGATCTCGTACGATGGCATTCTTGAGGGTTTGGGTGACATGGGTTTGCCCAGCCATTTCATGAAAGGAATTGGGTCTGTATCGACGGGCGATGGCTACGTAACTCATAGTGTCTTTCCAAAGGGGTTTGATTATTCTAGTTGTAGTATATTTATACGCCGAATGCAATCAGATCCGGACATTGACAGGTTCGAATGTCTTCGGTTAATCAGTGTATGCACTCTCACTCGGTTTGAACCTATGCAACCCACCTCTAAAACAGTAGCTAAACAGCAATGGTTTGACACTATGATTGGACTGTTGTTGGGTGGTGCTTTAGGGTGGCTGTTACAACAAGGAACTTCTAGGCTATCATTGAATGAATTGGTCATCTGGTGTGGCGTATTTGCTTTGGTGGTCGGTGTCGTTTTTTATATGGTATCACCATATATACGACAGAAAACAAATGAAAGACAGGTGTCTCTTTATGGGATGGTGATGAGTATCGTGTTTTTAGTGGTATTCATTGTGCCGATGAGTCTAACCGGTGCAGTACAAGCCAAATTGTACCACATCCCCGCACCGATTCGAAACCAGTACCGAATCTCCTGTTTGTTTACGCACGCCTCTAGTACTTGGGATACGGCTCACTATGAAGTCCGTTTAGCAGGACAGTTGCGTTGGAAAGAAGGCCCCCTTGAAGGCTATTTTGACTTGGACATTTTTGGCTATCGCAGTCGATTTAATCGAATCGTCGGTGCCTCTCGCTATAAAAACAAGCAAGGTCAAGTCTATGGAAAAAACAAAATCCGCCTCGAAGAGATGGCTCATTTTATCGCTGATCGCTGGGCGACACTCAATCCAGATGATCCTCTGGTACAAGAAGTTCGTTTTAAAAGGGTACGCCATAAGACTGGTGGCGAACACTGTATGAAACGCGAACGATGGTCTAGACCTGCCTTGGCTGATATTCCAACCAAGCAGCATGACCTACTGCATACTGTACGGATTAAACATGACGACTAAGAATAAGTCAATACTGGATAGGGGCTTGGATTGGTGGTTCAAGCCTTTTGATGTCCAATACATTCGCATCTATGAGGTGTTGATGTGTTTGACGATGGTCTATTACTTTGGTGGATACATGACCCAAATGGAGTGGTGGGTTGGTGATTTGGGTTTTCATGCCAGTGCTGCTGCTACTTCCTCACACTATTTGCCACCGCCACCACGACCAAGTGCTGAGTGGTTCACGCCAATTGTGACCACCTTCTATTTTCTGTCAGGCATTTATTTGATGGGCTATGGGCGTCGAGTGTTGAACTGGGTGTTCTTTGCTTTGGCTGTCTATGTGCAAGCGATGGATCAACCCTCTGCTTTCACCATCAATCGGATGCTGATCCTTTATTTTCTGATGCTTGGATTACAACCTTTTGCACAACAGTTGACGGATGCTGCTGGAAAGAGCAAAGAAGTTGTTTCCGGATGGATCGTTCGAATTATTCAATTGACCTTGACGATTCAATATACCGCCTCCGGATTTTGCAAAATGAATGGTGGTTGGTTGGATGATGATACCATCGTTCGGTTGGATATTGTTTGGACCCAGTCTCAAGGACATTACAAAAACCTAATATCGGCTTGGGCTGTCAATGATTTGCCGATGCCCTTTTGGGCAATGATTGCCATCTTTACACTGGTGTTTGAAACTGGTGCGGTGATATTTTTCTTTTGGAAGCGGACTCGATTGTGGACAGTCTTTGCTGGACTTGCCATGCACATTGGGATTGCCATTTTAATGAAAGATTTGATTTATTTTTCGATGCAAATGATGATGGCCTATGTGTTTTTTCTACCAGAGTCTTGGGTAGTGAAGATCGCAGATTGGCGGAATTGGCCTGTGTATTTGGATCAGTTAATTAAGCGATGATCATCTATGTGTTTGGTTTATCCATCGAATACAAATACACATCCTGTTTGGCATACGGGATTTCAATGCCATTTTCAGTAAATGTGGTGTAAATCAAGGTATTGGCTTGGTCTTGAATCTTGAGTAGGCGTTCGGGGTTTTGAATCCACAAACGAAGTGTAAAGTCCAAACTTGATGCACCCATATTTACAAAGTGTACCAGTGGTTGCAGGGCGGGTTGATCCAAAATGACATCATCCAAGTTGTTGGCGACCTCCAAAAGAAGGGCACGTACTTTTACGATGTCTGATCCATAGGCAACGCCCGCAGCAATTTCAATTCTGGCGATACTTGTTTCTCCACCACTCATGTTGATGATTTGCGCGTTGGCCATGATGGAGTTGGGGATGATGACTTCGACGTTTTCAGTTGTCAAGAGGCGGGTGCTACGAAATCCAATGTGGGTAACGCGTCCCTTTGTTTGCTCGTCGATGACCAAAAAATCATGCAATTTGTAGGGAGCATCCGACAAAATGGCAACCCCCGCAAAGAGGCTGGATAAGGTGTCTTGTGAGGCATAGGCGATCGCAATCCCAATCACCCCCGCAGAGGTAATCCAGAGCATGACATCGATACTCCAAGACAGCATCAGTAAATAGATGCTCATGGTGATGACTGCAATTCGGATTAACAGGTGGAAAATTGGCAGCGTGCGATCATTTACAAAAAGCCATTTGTTTTTAGAGGCTAGCAAGTGCTCCAAGACAATTGTGGAGGTTTGTAAAGCGACGTGGGTCCACATTGCAATCAAAATAGAGAGCGATATTCCATGTAAACCAAATACCCAAAAGTCAGACAAGAGACTGTGATTAATTGCGTGACTAACACCAATCAGAGCAACGGAAACACTGAGGGGCCAATGCACAATGTGAATAATGGAATCGTCGAGAGCGGTGTCTGTTTTATTGGTTAAGCGGTGGGTGACTGGAATGATGATGTAATACACCAAGGCAGCCACCAACAGGCCAACGACGATCGCTGTAATGCTTTGCCATTCTTGGGGTAAAGCTCGGAACCAAAAGACAAATTCGAGAGGTGGTGGTAAAAGGTTCCAAGCCACCAAACCGATATAACTGGCAACGATAGTGCTGATACCAATTAAAACCGTAGACTGCTCTTTTAGTTCGGTATGATTGTGAACAGTAGCAAGCGTAGAGAGCCACCAGAGAAAGGCTACCACAGAGGCATAGATTTCTGGTTTCCACCATATCTGCTCTAATGAAGGCGCAGCAACGATACCACTGGTAATGGCGATACAGATAACCAATCGTTGAAGTGTCCGATACATCGCCAAGCCTGTTTTGGTATCGGTATTTGGTAAATCTTGGACAATGACGGATTTATAGATACGAAGAATTATCAGCGCAAAAATTCCTGTTCCTAACCACAGTTCTGTACCAAGCCAACCAGACATGTAAACCTCAGTGTTTGTCATTATTCTGTATATTGATGAACCCTTGTATCGCTTTGATGAGTGGTTGACATTATAACAAAGAAAGGGACCCCGTGAGGATCCCTTTCAACCAATCAAGCAGAAACCAAATGTGTCTGTATTAATTTAATGGGATGAGACCTCCGTTGTCAGAAAGTTTACGTTGATGCTGTGGCAACAAATGCAATTGTTGTCCCAAAACATATGAGCGAAATTGTTTTTGACCATCATCCTCTGTCCACTGGTCAGTTCGCAATGAACCTTCAATGGCGACCAGAGAACCTTTGTCGAGAAATTGACAGCAGGTGTTCGCTTGCTTGCCCCAGAACCGAACACGATGCCAGTCTGTTTCTTCTGTCCAAGTGTCCGATTTTTTGACCGGTCGATTAGTGGCGATGTGCAAGTCAACGTATGACTTACCGGTTGTTGTCGATTTGGCTTCCAGACTTTTGCCCAGTCGACCAAGAATGAATACTGTGTTGATACCACGCATGGTTATAAACTCCATTGTTATAAGGTGAAATAGCGTGTGTCCTCTGAGTGAAGACGCTCCCCATCTAGCAAGAAACATACCAATACTTAAACCATTGAATTTATTAATTAAATTTTTATAGGAGGGTTGTTTCGACACTTTTCGACAATAATTGGGCTGTTTTTCGACACTTTTCGACAGGTTTTCGACACTTTTTTTATCAAAATTTGAAATACAACAATAATTACAGACAGATACTGCAATTTGGTGATAAGGTTTGTCGATCGCCTTGTCATTATCGGTTAGACTGAAACAAATACTTTGGTTGGAGTGCTTCATGGGCGGTTTGGCAACAATGTTAATGGGTGTATGGATGTCTACGGCAGAGGCTGTCGATTGGCCCGACTTATCTATGCCTGCAGTGCAAAGTACACAAAAAAGCAGAGACCGTGCAATCATCATTGCTTTGGAAGAATACGAATCCATGGAAGGTGTTCGTAATGCCACGATGAATGCCACAGATTGGCATTCATATTTTACGACTGGTTTGGGCTTGCCTGAATCTCAGGTTTCGGTGTTAACCAATGCCACCGCCAGCCAGATGCGAATTCGCAAAGAGTTCAAGAGACATGGACGGCGTTTGCACCAAGACGGACGTTTGTGGGTCATTTACATTGGTCATGGTCTGACTATGTTTGATGGCCAACAAGGTGCCATTTTACCGTATTATACATCCACTGAACCCAAAGAAATGTACGCTCAAGCAATTACCACGACTGACATGGCGTCATGGATTGGAAAGTCTGATGCCAAAAGTATCTTTGTATTTGATACGGCGTTTAATGGTTTGGATCGTTCTGGACGTCCATTGTCATCATCTTTTCCTACGCAGGCTGGTATTGTTCCTTCGGTCACCCCTAGAAGCACCGTCATATCTGCGGTGTCGGCTGAAGAGAATGCTGGTTATTTGACCGAAAATAGTAGACCAGCGTTATCCTATGTGTTGTTGGGTGCTTTGCGTGGGTGGTCTGACACGGATGACAATGGTTGGATGACCTTATTGGAAGCAACCGAATATGCGGATATGGTTCTTGGTAGTCAAACCCCCACAATCCAAGGAAGGCTTCGCCGTCAAAAGATATCGCAAGCCATAGAAGAAGGGCCCGCTCTGGTTCGCGAACGAAACGACATAACACCTGTTGATCCAATGTCTTTGGTTCCTGAAGGGATGCTTCAAGATGATGTCTCCTTGGACGCCTTGTTGGAGGAATTGCAGCAACAACGAACTTATGAAGTCCAAATACAAAAAGAAATTGATGCTCAAGTGTCTAGTATTCGACAGGACGCAGCAACCAATTGGAAAAAAGTAAAGTCGTTTGCCTCCACTCGTGTGGATGATCCGGCACGTGTTGCCGTATATGCATTTTTACGAGAGTATCAAGACAAGGCGATTCAAGTACAGGGTCAAAGTTTCACTGTTGATATTCCAGAAGTGCAATTGGCCCAACAACTGCTCAGTCAATTGGCGGTGCCTACAATTCATGGCGTTGAGTTCACTTGGGTTTCTGGTGGCAATTTTGAAATGGGAAACACCCAGTTGAGTTCGTTGAAACATGCTGTTCGACTTAGCCACTCTTTTTACGTTTCCACCACAGAAGTCACCCAACAAATGTATCAGGCTGTGATGGGAGAAAATCCAAGTACGCAACAAGGCGATTTATATCCGGTTACCAATGTCTCTTGGTTTGATGCGATTCGTTTTGCCAATGCCCTCAGTGTATTTGAAGGTCTTGAACAATGTTACGATATTACCGATCGAAGCAGTGCGCCAGAGGTGTCTTTCCCCTTGGGCACCAATTGTTTGGGGTATCGCTTACCGACTGAGGCGGAGTGGGAGTTTGTGGCTCGTGCCAACACCCCCGGGGGCTTTTCTGGTGGAGATCGACTCTCTCGTTTGGCGTGGGTAGACAGCAACTCCGAGGGTGAAGTACACTTCGTTGCTCAAAAGAGTGCCAATGAATTTGGTGTCTATGATATGAGCGGAAATGTTTCGGAGTGGGTTTGGGACTGGTATGGAGAGTATCAAGTCTCTGATGCTGTGGATCCTCTTGGTCCGGGTGAGGGTACTTATCGTGTTCAACGTGGTGGTTCGGTGGATACAGGTGTTTCTCCTGCCAGAGTAGATTCTCGTTATCCGGTGGAACCTTCTTATACGTCACCATTTCAAGGGTTTCGAGTGGTACGTACAGTACCCGATCTGTAAATGGGTTACGATTATCATACAATGACACTTGGAATAACATCATCATGAACTTGGACAGTCTTTATATCGCATTACCATCTCAATCCCCGACTGAGATTCAACAGTGGTGGGGTACCTTTATGCGTCTTCAACCACAGGGAGATCGTGATGGCTTCTTTCAATGGTTGTTTGAACAAAAGCACATTACGGATTTGCAGTACTGGGATGCCTTGAATGGTGCTGATATGAGTTTGGCCTCTGATTTGGATGATGACGAATTGACGGCAGAGCAACCCAATAGTGCTGTTCAAGTCAAAGAAGAACCCTACCAATTCATTGCCGAATTGGGTGTGGGAGCCATGGGTGAAGTCCACATCGTTCGAGAAAGTTTTCTGCGTCGAAAAGTGGCCTTGAAGTTCATTCGAACGGATCGTGCCAATGAACGTTCTCAGGCTCGTTTTGTACGAGAAGCCTTGATTACGGCCCAGTTGGATCACCCAAACATTGTACCAATTTACAATTACGAACAAAGTTTACAAGGTAATCCTGCCTATACGATGAAATGGATCAAAGGTCGAACGTTTGAAGAGATTCTCAAAGAGTGTCGCTCTGAAGTGGATTATGGTGCATCTCACGGTGCTCCAAGTTTGATGGAACGTCTGGATTTGTTTTTGAAATTGTGTGAAGCGATGCATTACTCACACTCCAAAAAAGTCATTCATCGTGATTTGAAACCTGCCAATGTTATGGTGGGTCCCTTTGGCGAACTGTATGTGATGGACTGGGGTATCGCTCGTGTGGTTGGACAGCGGGATACCCTTGATCCAACCTTTGATGGTCACGAAAATGGACCAAGTGGACCCATTGATCCGGATGATCAAGCCTTGGA
>CAKZLX010000473.1 GCA_937127265.1 uncultured Pseudomonadota bacterium | reverse complement strand
AAGCCATCATAGAGGGCTGCTTCAATCTTTTCTGGGATTCCACGCCAAGATCCGCTTTCGTCCCAAATAACCAAACCAGAACGACCTGCTCGAGCCCACAAGACTTCTACACCGCGACGCGTACCTTGTTGTACAACCTTTAACTGTACATTGATGCTTCGTGTAAGACGGGCCAGTTCAGTTTCGGAGACTGTAGAACGAGTCACTTCTTTGGCCTTACCATCGCGAGAATCTTGTAAGTGATAGATCCACAAACAGTCTGTTCCCCAACGAGAGACTGCATCTTGAAGTTGACGCATGGCCATCGCTTTTTCTTTCATGCCAGCCATTAAATTGCGTTGTCTTCCTTTTTCTTTGTCCAACATTACTTTAACCACAATTGGAGTGATGATGGCGGTTAGAGAGTCCACAATAATTGTTTTGACGCCAGAGCCTGGCATATTTTCATATAGACACTGCGCAATGCGATCTGGCTCCACGTTGTCTTCAGGGTGTTCACTGAGTGCAAATACGTCATCTTCACTGAGATCCAATACTTCAGTGAAGCGGTGGTCTGCATCGATGACCACTTTTGGACCGCGCATTTGAGACGCAAATGTTGATTTACCAGAACCGGGGTAACCCACTAGAGACCAGTGACGAGGAGGGTATTGTGGTTTGATCATCTTTTTAAAAGCCATGATATTTACCTGCTTAAGTGTTGAGTGTGTTGATTTGTAAAGTTGTCTCATCCGACATTTGTATTTTATCTCTGTCTTGAGGCTGTATCAATCCGTTTTCGGTCAACTATTGACCGCATTGAAAATAAATGACTCGATCTTTTATCAGGTTTGGTCTTTTGATGGATTCTCGATATAAAAGAGTCAATCAAATGATGATTTACACTACAGGAGAATACAATGAATATTGTGATCATTGCAGGAACCAATCGAACTGGTTCAATGAGTAAACGTATAGCTCAACACATCGAGCCGATGTATCATGCGGCTGGAGCCATCACCACGGTGATCGATCTAGCCGATTTGCCCAGTGAACTATTTGTTCCAACGATTTACAAAGAAAAGCCTGAGATGTTCAATCAATTTCACGACCCCATTCTGAATGCCGATGGGGTTGTTTTCATTGTTCCCGAATACAATGGCTCGTTTCCGGGGGCGTTGAAGTTCTACATTGATTTGTGGAAGTATCCAGAAGCATTTGAAGGTCGTTGTGTTGCCTTTATTGGATTGTCGTCCAATCAATGGGGGGCATTGAGACCCGTTGAACACTTACAGGGTGTATGTGGGTATCGGAATGCGTGGCAGTTCAATGAACGCATCTTTATAAATAACATATGGGGACGATGGAACTTCGAGCAAAATACTCTGGTTCCACTGTCCCCAAAAGAATTGGATTTGAATGAACTGTTGACTTCACAGGCCTCTGGTTTTGTTCAGTTCTGCAGTGTTCACAGTTCCAAGACCTAAGGCTTATTGCTGGTCTTGTTCGCCTTGTTCAGAGGCGATTTGTTGGCGAACTTCATCCATGTTCAGTTCTTTGATTTTTCCAAGGATGTCATCCAATTGAGGTCCTTGGAGCAATCCAGGTTGTCCAAATACACCGATTTGTTCACGGAACGCGACGACCATTGGGATTGAGCGGACTTGGAAATACCCAGCCAGTTCTTGTTCTACTTGGGTGTCTACTTTTGCGAATACAACATCTTCATGTCGATTTGAGGCTTCTTCGAAAATCGGTCCAAACATTTTGCATGGGCCACACCATTCGGCCCAAAAGTCGATGATGACCATGTCGTTGTTGGTGATTACTTCTTCAAAATTGTCTTTGGTCAGGGTAATGGTAGCCATGACAGTCTCCTTTTATTGGATGGATATGTAGAGTAGACAGGCTACAAAAAGTCAGATACTTCAAAGGGACAGCACGTTGTCCGACGGAGTGGCAACTGAAGGCATTCTGTCTGAGTAATTGTATATTAGGCACCATTTTTCTGATTTCTAGAGGGCAAGATGAAAAAGTACGCAATTGGGTTGATCTTTGGTTTTGGGTGTCAATCTGGAATGGTTGAAATATCAGGCGTTGCAAAGGCACCAGGTAATCCGGCGGTATTTGTACATTTGTGTGAACAGGACGATCCAACAGCCACGGCACTGCAGCAAGCGACAGAGAAATCAGACTGCAAAGAAGCGGGTACGGTATTGGCAAATGTGTCCTATATCGACTTTAACCGCAGTGAATTGAATGTGATTACGTTGGATGCTTTGGATTCTCTCTCGAATATAGAACGTTTGGAAGCCTATGGAAAAGGTATTGTGGATCTGAGTCCAATTTCAGGATTGATTCGATTGGAACGATTGTATCTGATGCAAAACAGCATCGTTGATCTCAAGCCACTTGAACCTTTGAATCAACTCAAACATCTGCGTTTGGATGGTAATCAAATTGTGGACATTGCATCGATTGCCAAACTTCGGAATCTTGAAAGGTTGGGACTTGATGCCAACAAGATCTCTGATTTTCGTCCCATTGCAGGCTTGCCGACCATCACCGATTTGAACACCAATTTTAACCCCGTCGACTTGGATAAGTGTCCAACCGAAGAAGGAACAGCAGCACGTTTGGTCAAATATTGCAAACGGATGATCAAGAATGAAGTCAACATTCAAGATGCCATTGATCCAAAACAGTAAATTTTTAGTCTAAAGGTACCTTTTAATATTATTATCCACGCAAAGTCTCTGGCATCAGTCATACTGAAGTGAGAGGCGTATGATGATGGATTGGATATTTTGGATGCCCAGCGGGGCTACGATGACAGAACTTTGTATGTTTACTTTGGTGTTGTGGGGGATACTTTATAATGTT
>CAKZLX010000472.1 GCA_937127265.1 uncultured Pseudomonadota bacterium | reverse complement strand
ATTAAATGAACGGAAATTGGGATCGCAAAAACGATGATCGGTAAACTTTTCATTTGGACAATCCGTGGTTATCAAAGGATGATATCGCGATATACCCCTCCCAGTTGTCGTTATTATCCTTCTTGTAGTCAGTACACACTGCAAGCGATTAAGTGTCATGGGGTCATCAAGGGAACGATGATGGGAAGTTGGCGAATCGCTAGGTGCAATCCCTTTGGTGGATATGGGTATGATCCTGTTCCAGGTACACAAATAACGGGAGAAACAGAGGAATCATCATGAACAGTTTAGAAAATCAAGATCACAAGAGTCGTTTACAGCTCTTTTTTGTATTGAGTATGGGGGCATATTTCTTCTGGTTCTCTCAATTGGAGCCTCCTGTGCAGACACCAGTGGAGGGAACGGTTACGGATTCAGTTGAGGAAGATACTGATGACGTCGCAACTGTTCTAGAGGGGAGTGGTGCTGCTGTCACTAAGACAACTACAGCATCAACAGTGCCTTTTAATACATTGCCATATCAAGAGGGGGCTTTTCATTTTGATGTCACTTCCACTTATGGATCACCACAATATATAGGATTGAATGAATATACGGTGTTGCCCGAGATTCAATCCTGGTGGGGCTGGATCTTTTCGGGAATGGAAGACTCTTGGACACCTTATGCAGCAGGAACCGATGAATTAAAGCTGTTGAGTAAAGAAGGAGCGCTGGTTGTTCTTGGTGAAAATGACAATGTGTTTAAGGATGTCTTTTCAGTCACTCAAGTGTCGTCGAATGTCTTTTCTTCAATTGCAACTGTGGACGGATTGCAAGTGACACAACTGTTTACTTTGCCGGCTCAAGATGTTGAAGGACTTGAAAAGAATATAATTGATGTTGAAATAAAAATATCCAATCAGCGTTCGGAAAAAGTTTCCAACCTTTGGATTGGTTCGATGGATAAGATGGATGATGGAGATGCATCTAGGTTCACAAACTCTGCTCGTCCTCAGTTTTATGTTGAAGAAGAGTTGGTAGGTACCTTTGGTTCGATGTTCTCAACCTCTTTTCTAGAACTGGAAGATTTAGAAGAACCCACCAAGTTTGATAGTGCTCCAGAATGGTTTGGAATTGGTTCACGTTATTTTCTTTCAGCCTTGTATGCCGAAGATCAAAATGATTTGGCCAATGTATCGACCTTTAAATTTGGAGAGGGTGAATACGGTGTCATCTCTACATTGAGTCAACCGATTGATCCAGGAGCGACCAGAACGATCAAACTCAAAGCTTTTGTTGGTCCAAAATATATCGATCAACTTGAACAATTGGGTGAATCGTGGACTGAATCGGTGGAATATGGGATTTTTGGTTTCTTTTCTAGGGTCTTGCTGTTTTTGTTGAAAATCATTCAAGCCGGATTTGTCAATTGGGGGCTATCAATTCTTCTATTAACATTGGTGGTGAAAGTGATTTTCTTTCCCTTGACCCAAAAGGCCTTTTTGAGTGGAAAGAAGATGCAGGCCTTGCAACCAAAATTGGCTGAAGTAAAGGAAAAGTACAAAGACAATGCCCAGTTACAACAACAAGAAACCATGAAATTGTTCACTGAAAACCAAGTAAATCCATTGGGTGGTTGTTTACCGACATTGATTCAAATCCCCGTGTGGTTTTCTCTCTACAATGTGATGCTCTACAGTGTTGAACTGTATGATTCACAGTTTTTGTATCTGCAAGACTTGACCAGTGCTGATCCTTACGGTGTTCTTCCGATTATGTATTGTGTATTGATGTTTATTCAACAAAAGATGATGCCCATGGGGAATATGGATCCCGCACAACAACAAATGCTTAAATTGATGCCACTGATGTTTGGTATCTTCATGTTTACCTTTCCCAGTGGACTGGTATTGTATTTTTCAATGAACATTTTACTGACCATCTTCCAACAATGGTTGATTCGCGTTCAGTACGATGACAAAACTTTGCTGCAGGAGGCAAAATGACAGTAGATAAAAAATCGGCAGTTGGTGAAACTGTTTCGGAAGCGTTGGCAGAAATCGCCAAAGAATTGGGTTTGGAGATTGGTGAATTGGATTATGAGATTGATTCTGCACAGTTTTTAAATGAACAGGGACAACCTACAGCCCGTTTGGATGTGGAAGTGACCGCTTGGAAAAAAACGTTTAAACCCGGTATTAACGAAATGCAAGCATGGTTGAGCCAGACAATTGAAGTCTTGGGATTGGAAGCCACCGTATCTGTTCGAGAGGCCCAAAATACTTTGCATTTCACCATTACCTCTGAGCAAGGCGGACAAATCATTGGTCGTCGCGGTGCCACACTCAAAAGCATTGAAAAGTTGATGAATGAGTTTTCGGTTAAGTCAGGCTACGAATGGAAGTATGCATTGCATGTAGACGGCGGTGAAGAGCGTGAACGTGAGCGTTCTGAAAGACGTCGTCGCGATCGTGATGACTCTCGTGGAAAACGTCGTGGTGATCGTCGTGATAACAAACGTGATGATGAAGGATTGAAACGTTTGGCTAAAAAATTGGCCAGTCGTGTGGCGGAAAGTGGAGAGTCATTGGTCATCGAGAAAGAACTCAATGGCTATCAGCGTCGCATTGTGCATATGACCATCAAAGAGTTTAATGGTGTAAACTCTGAAAGTTTTGATGATGACGGTGCTCGTAAGATTCGCTTGGTAGCAGCAGAACAGCAAAGTGAAGAAGAATCCTCCTCTTCATCGAGTTCAGAGGAATAAGTCATTAGTATCATTGCAGCCACAACCCCATTTGGAAGGTCTGGGGTGGCAATGGTTCGGTTAAGCGGACACAATGCCATTGAGATCGCAAAACAGATGGCGCCAAATGTGCGGGCTTGGAAGCATGCCAAGGCGGTTGTCGGCTACGTCTGCCAATCCGATGGGCAGCCCATTGATCAGGTTGTGATAACCACATTTGAGACTCCACGGTCCTTTACAGGGGAGAATACCGTGGAGTTTTCTTGTCATGGGAATCCTTTGATTGTCGATGCTATTATTGCTTTGGCGATTGAATATGGGGCTCGAATGGCTAGGGCAGGGGAGTTTACACGTCAGGCTGTCTTGAATGGTAAAATGACCATGCTCAAGGCAGAAGCCTTAAACGAGGTGATTCATGCTTCTTCATTGGAAGGTATACAGGTTGCCCAACAGGGATTGGCAGGTGTAGTTGATCAAAATGAAAGTCAATTGCGTGCTCAACTGTTAGAGATTGCTGCTGAATTAGAAGCCAAAATGGACTATCCCCAAGAAGATTTATCATTTGAATCCGATGAACAAATCGTCAATACACTGCATAAATTAGCAGCTCAAGCCAGAGCCTCCTCTCAATCCTACCAACATAATCGGATTCGCTTGCACGGGGCAAAAGTAGCAATTTTAGGACCGGTGAATGCAGGGAAATCATCCTTATTTAATCATTTGGTGGGAAGTAAACGAGCGATCGTCAGTGAACGTCCTGGCACAACACGTGATATCGTTGAACGACGAGTGTTGTTGGATGGTATGGAAGTGTGCTTTTTTGATACTGCAGGAGCTCGTTTTGATAGTGATGACCCCATTGAAAATGAGGGTATTCAAATGGGATTGGAAATAGCCAAAGAGGCTGACGTTTGTCTTTTAGTACATCCTGCGCATCAAGAATTAGGAGTGGTTTTAGAATTGCAAGAGCAGTTAGGGGATATGCCTTGTATTTTGGTGGCTACCCATTCGGATATTGCCAGTCCAGAGAATGATTTGTTTGATATTGTTGTTTCTAATACTGAAAATACTGGAATTACAGAGTTGATATCAAAGATACGAACAGTGTTAGGTTTAAATAAAACACAGGAGTCGAGGTGGGTTGCACTCAGCCAACGACAACAATCTTTATTTCAAACCATTGCCGATCATCTTGAGCAGTCAGCAGATGCTTTGGGTGGTTTTTTAGGTCCTGCAGTCGCTACAGAAGAGATTACATTGGCTCTTGAAGAGTTAGCCCGACTGCGTGGTGACGATGCTAGAGAAAGTGTATTGGATACTTTGTTCTCTAAATTTTGTATTGGAAAATAAACCAGATTCTTCTAGATCATAGAGAAATCAATCATCAACAACTGAGGTTACAATGAAAACGCTTTATGTCATGGATCCTATTGAATCACTACACCTTGACGGTGACTCTACGTATATGATGATGCTCGAAGCCAATCGGCGAGGGTGGGAAACTTTTTGGTGTTTGCCAACAGACTTGTTTGCGATTGGAGGACGGACTTTTGCTAAAGCCACCAAGGTTCTCGTGCAATCTGTTGAACCATTTTTTCAAGAATCACAAGCCACCGATCTGGATTTGGGAGAGATGGATGTGGTCTGGATGCGGAAAGATCCACCATTCAACATGGACTATATTTTTAGCACCTACCTTTTGGATTTGGTTCCCAAAACAACTTTGGTGTTGAATGATCCACGATCAATTCGAAACTTTAATGAAAAGATGTATGCTCTACACTTTGCAGAGTATTGTCCTGAAACTTTAGTCACCCGAGAAATATCAAGAGCTAAGGAGTGGGCCTTAAAACACTCCAAGATTGTCATCAAACCTTGGGATGGTAATGGTGGTAGGGGGGTGTTGGTAACCGCACACGATGATCCAAACTTTCGGTCGATGCTGGAAATTCTTACCGAAAATCAAACCCAGTACATTTTGGTACAAGAGTATCTTCCTGAAATTGTAGAAGGAGACAAACGAATTATTTTGATAGACGGAGAACCGGTTGGACAAATGCTTCGCATTCCACAAAAGGGAGATCATCGTGGGAATATGCACGTTGGTGCACGGGTTGAAGCCTGTGAACTCACACCAAGGGAGCAAGAAATCTGTACAGTTTTGGCACCAGAATTGAAAAAACACGGTCTACTCTTTGTGGGAATCGACACGATTGGTGATAAAATGACAGAGATCAATGTTACCAGTCCAACAGGAATTCAAGAGATTAATCGATTGATGGGAATTCAATTGGAAGTGTTGTTGACTGATCAAATTGAACAAATGTACCAAAAACACCTGATGAAATAGGAGTGAGTATGTGGTCTTTACTATTGGGATTAAGTCTAGGCTTTGCCGAAGAACCGAAGGTCGATGTTGAATTGTCCGATACGGTTTCAGGTCGCAATGTTCGTTCAATTGATTTACCCGATGGTGAAACACAACTGGTTGCCTATGAAGATGAAAAGACAGGGCAGTATCCCAAACGCATCTATGACGGGGCGCGCTGGCTTCAAATGTCTGTTGATTTTGTGTGGTCTTGTTGGGAGGTGATGAACCATCTCTACCTTCGGGATTACAAAGGATTACATGGTGTTTTAGCCGATGTGAAACAAAAATATCCCGATTCAGGTGTAGCCCCAGTCGGTCGAGCTTTGATGTGGCAAGTGTTGATGCTGGAAAACTTTGATTTCAAGTACGAAATTCAATACAAAAATAGTTTTGAGATAGCCGTACAAGACCTTCAAAAAGCATCGGTGCAAGCAGGGAATGATGCTTGGGAAAACTTTTTGATGGGGGCTATTTTGGGGGTTGATGCAATTCACGAATTGCGTAAAGAAGACTTCCTCGATGCGATCAACCAAGGCTATGAGGCGATGAAGTTTATTGAAATTGCCAAGAAAAAGGCCCAGTTCTTTGTCGATTCACAATTGGGAGATGGACTGTGGTTATATTGGCGTTCCTTGATTGCATCCAACGTACCTGGGGTTCCATTGTTTACTGATGAACGAGCCAAGGGAATTGAGATGATGCAGTTAGCAGAGCGAGAATCAGTCTTTCTGCGCCCGGCAGCCTCTCACGCTTTGGTTTATACTTGGATTGAGGAACGCAAAATGCAAACCGCACTGATGACGGCACAACATTTACAAGACGCCTATCCAAATAACGTGATCAATTTGCAGGTATTAGGGCGCGTTCAAATGTATCAAAAGCAATACAAAGCCTCTGAGAAAAGTTTTCAGCGTGTACTATTGCTCTCACCAAAAAACGAGCGCTCACATTATTATTTGGCACGTCTGTACATGAGAATGAAGCAGTATGCCAAAGCTGAATCACACATTGATACCTACTTGACATTTACCCTGTCACCGTATCAAGAAGGCTATGCTCATTACTTCAAGGGGCATATTCACTATCGCCAAAAACAGTATCGCAAAGCCAAGAAAGCATACGATAAAGCATGGGAAGTCAACAAGGTAAAAGGGGCTAAGGAACGTTCTGAATTAGCGGCAAAAAAGATAGCCAGCAAGAAGTAGGTTCTTAAAGGCCGTGCTCTTTATTGGTCTTTGGGAACTGGTAAAGTGATTTCTTGTCCAATTTGCAACTTACTAGGGTCTACACCATTTTGATCGGCTAACCACTGTGCCCAGGAGGCACGACCATAAATTTTTTGGGCAATCTTTCCAAAGTTATCGCCTTTTTGGATAATATAGGTTCGCGGAAAGGTTGATGGATCGATATTGGTGGGAACTGGAGTCTTTTTCACCACGATTGGTTTTGGTTTGGGTGTGACTTGTGCTTCTGGACATGGTTCTGGTTCAGGACAGACAGTTGGTTCTGTACAGACCTCACATTCAACGCAGATTTCACATTCTTCACATTCGACTATCTCTGGTTCGGGCGAGGCAAACAGTTGAAGAAAGAGAATGATTCCAATTGAAGTTCCTGCAACATAGGCGCAATATTGAGACCATTTCTTGACTTCAAGTTGCAAGTGTTTGTTTTCATGTTGATAATCTTCAACTTTTTGTTGTAATCTTTTCAGTTCTTTTTCAGCAGACATGGGGAAACTCAGGGGGAAGGAGTAGGGGAAGGGAGCATATCGATATGCTGTTCCAATTGCATAACCAAATTTTCCAATTCTATCATAGAAGATTCGATCTCTAACATTGGAAGTGTTTGTGATGGGGCAATATTCAACTGTGAGGACAGTTGTTGACTGTGTTCTTTGAGTTCTGTGCTGAGTCGTTCGATTTGGTCTAGAGGATTGCCATCTATTGTTTGCCTAGTACTTGTAGAGTCAGCAAACAAAGGAGAACACATCCACAACAGGAAACCAAACATTATACCGGAGCTGTACGACTGTTGGCTTTGAGCAATTCCAATTTGACCAATGACAAGGCGCCTTGTGTCAAGCGTTTCAATTCGGCACCTGTTTTGAGGTTCATAACCTGACGGGCAATGAAACGTGGTCTGAAGTAAAACTTGCGGTGGGCAATCTTCAACAGTTCAAGGATCTCAGCTTGAGAGAGATGTTCAGTCCAGCACACCGGAACTTCCACTCCGCAGAGGGGGTCTCTCATTAAACGGTCCCAACAGTCGGCAGGAAACAGTCCCAGCTTGGCACCTTCCTCAAACGATTCGGTTCCAGGATATGGAGAGAATACCGCAAAAACAGCAAATTCGGCGTCGAGTTTTAACATTTCATCCAGATTTTTGATGGCTTCATCCATCGATCGTTCGTGTGGTCCAGCAAGCATAATGTAGGCTACAGAACGGACTCCTTCTTCTCGGCACCATTGGAAGACTCTGTGAACGTCATCGGTATCGCAGTGTTTTCCGAAGGCATCGAGTCCTTCGTTGTTGGCCGATTCAACACCGAAATGTATCTTGGTGCACCCAGTTTCCCCGCAGCGACGAAGTTGTTCGCGTGTGGTGCCGGCAATAGTAGTCTTATATCCCCAGTTAAACTTTAGACCTCTTTTTTCAACGGCATCGCAGAATTTTAGTACCCATTGGCTGTTGGGTGAAAACAGGTCGTCAATGAAATGAACCTCAGTAATTCCGATACTTACGCAGTCTTCAATCTCGTCTAGAATAGAATCTATACTACGAATTCGGTATTGTTTTTTGTATGTGAGGCAGAACGGACAGCTATGTGGACAACCCCGACTGGTAATGGCAGTGGTGACCATCGGTTGCTTGGTTCCTGGTAAGTAATAACTAGCATAATCTGTACGACGTCGGTCTGGCCAAGGGTATTGGGTCATATCTTTGGTCGATGGACGGGGGTCGTTCTTCACAACCGTTCCAGTACTGTCTTTCCACCACAGTCCAAGGATTCCGGAGAAGTCTTCTCCTTTGTCATATCTTTTGACGATGTCTAAGAAAGCATCTTCGCCATCACCGGTGATAATGGCATCAATCCCTTCTAAGGCCATGGCATATTCAGGGAACATCGCACAGTGTGGTCCACCCAAAACAATTGTGGCATTGGGATTGATTTTACGCACCAAATTGATTGTCATTTGGACATCAGGTAAAGAGTGGGTATAAGTTGATATACCAACCAAATCGAGAGGATGTTTTCGAAGTAATTCTTCAAACTCTGGGTAATCTAAGTCGTCAACAACGGGGTCAATGATTTCAGCAACATAATGTGATCGTTTTTCAATTGCCGCCTGAATATACATCAAACCCAGAGGCGGAAAGCAATAAACGCCGTGAGCATGGGCTTTTGGTATACCAGCCCAAACACGTAATTTTTCTGGGGGATTGATTAGCGAAATGTCCATAATGCACCTTCGGGGTTGAATGTCTTGTAATTAAGTATAACCTGTAATCGAAAAGGGTCAGTGAAAAGCCTCATTGTTGTTTCTTGCGAAAGAAATATGTCCAAGGGATGAACAAGGGGACTTCTTTTTGGTACTGGAGGTACTCATCACCAAATATCTCCACCAATTGGGGTTCTTGTCGCCATACTTTCTCAATCAGTGAACCGGTGAGTAGCAATGGCGTCAAAATAAAACAAAATGCCATTGAGTTGAGGGCAAATCCCACTGCTAAAAATCCCAACAGTTTACCAAACAAAGAAGGATTTCTAGAGTAGGCATAGATCCCAGTTCGTACTAGTTTCATGGTTCTGCCAGCGGTGGGAGAGGGTGACCCTTCTCCTAAACGACTCAGTTGTTCATAGGTCCACAACCATAAAAATGCACCAGTGACAAAGGTGACACCTGCGATAATCAAATTGGCTGGCGCTGGAAATAAGGGAGATAATCCCAAGGTTTGATCGACAAAAACGGCTAACAAGCAAATCAGAAAGGTCAGCGGAAAGAGTACCGGAATGTACACCTTAGCCACCATCATCGAAATTTCGGAGCGAAAAAATGTTCTGAGCAAAGAAGTCAACATTGGATTAGATTGGGAATAGTGGAAATGATGTTACAGTGACATTTATTGACATTTTAACACAGGAAAGGATTTTGGGATGAGAATTTCGTGTTTGATTGCAATTTTGGCTTGTTTTGGCTGTGGAGAAGACCCCATTTTAACCAAAGCAAACCAAGAACAAACAAAGGGTGATGCCAAGACCGATACGGTTTCTACCAAAGAACAACAAAATGAAAATACTGTCAAATCGATCAAGACAAGCAGTATGCCAACTGTGGCGCCACCCAAAGAAACCTCTGCCACACCAGTCAGTGGTCAATTGCCAAAGATTGCTCCGCCATCGGTAGCCCCTCCCAAAGAACAACCAAAAGAAGCAGTCCCGCCACCACCACCCAACCCCAAAGACGGTGACTTCATCACGATCAAAGGAACCATTGAAGCCAATAATCCCAATGGAAAACCAATCCGTATCGATATTTTTGATGGGGATCAGCGCAATATAGGGGGGAAACGACCATCGGTAGTGGTCAGTACCACAGTGGATAACGGTCCTACTTTTGAAATATTTTTACCCCAAAAAGAGCAACAGTTGTGGGTGGGTGCCTACATTGATGAAGATGGGGATGGTAGACCGGGACCTCTTGATCCATCTGGTTGGTACAGTGGGAATCCTGTTTCTGGAAACAAAAATCAAGAGGGCATCACCTTGGTATTGGGGATTCCAAATGACGCACCTCCCTAAACAGGTGTGTATACTCATACCGTTTCATCATCGACAGGATTTATTATTACCCTTATTGAAACACTTAAAACAATTTTCTGTTTGTGTTGTTGATGATGGAGAGCAATCTAGTGATTGGTCGTTTTGGAAAGAGATTCATCCAACATTGGAGTGTGTTCGCGCAGGTGGGAGTAGTGGTTTTACCCGTGCTGTGAACACCGGTTTGAAACACCTTGATACACTGGGGTATGCAAATGTGTTGTTGCTAAACGATGATGCTTGGGTGTCGATAGATGGACTGAAACAATTGTTTCAATTGGCTGGTAAAAATCGTTTTCTTTCACCCGTCATTCAAACGCCGACAGCAAAATATTATGGTGCTTCGGTATCATCGTGGGGTGGAATTCGATTAAACACCTCTTCAAACCAGACTGTTGATGCACTTTTGGGGGCTTGTTTGTTAATGCCCAGTCGTTTTCGTTTGGATGAGCGTTTTTACCATGGTTTTGAAGATTTTCATCTGACCTATACAGCCAAGCAGTCAGGGATGGAATTGATTGTCTTAGCAGAGGTGATCTGTACACATCTTGATGGTGGCACATTACAAAGTCACAGTCCAGAAGGGTTGCGCTACTCGGTCTATGGTCATTTGTGCTTTTATGATTCTTTGCGTCGACTGCCCTTGATCTATTCGCTTTATCTGTTGCAATTGTTTCGTTCAGAACACCGTGAGAAGGTTACCACAAAGCACTTTTGGAAGGTGCATCAGGGAGTGGGTGCTTGGCTTTGGAGGGCGATTGCGGCTCGAATAGCTTCTTCTAAACTGGGTTCCAGTAAAATCAAATAAAGAACCACTTCTCGTTTGGCTTCGTGTAATACTCTTCCAGTCAGTTCTGGTTGATCGCTCCACAATCCTCCGATATTGCCAGATTGTTGGGCCAATTCACTGGTTCCTTTCAATAAAATCGCATATTGACCTGGTTCAAAAGTGTTGCCAATCAGCATGGAAAAATCTTTGGGGTTACCAATCGGATCAAGATGATATCGTAAAAAGTAGAGTGCATCGACGATGGTTGATTCCTGTTCTGGAGACAAGGAACGCAAAAAGTCATCTTCGGCGGTGATAATCGATTTAATGGTTTCCAATCGAGCATCCAAACGAGGTGAAGTTTGTTGTTGTTTGGCACTTTGCAATTGGGAAGTAATGTCTTGGATTTGTGGATCGTCTAGTTCAGAACCAGTGCGCATCAAATCCCACAATTGATTGAAGAGTGGTGTATACAATTCTTGGGCTTGCTTCTGTTGATTTTGCTCGATTTCGGTCAGTTGATTGACTTTTTCTTGGGCAATTTTTCGCAAATCGTCTAACTTTTGCAGTTGTGAAACATTACAGTTCATTCTTTTTAGCCACAACAAAATCCGTACCCGTTGTTGATTGGCATCAGGGGTACTCATAGACTGGGTATCATAGATCAGTTGGTAGGTGGCATCGATTTCTGTTGTTTGGGCAACCAGTTCTTCTGTTGGCATTGGTGTTGGTGCGGTATTACACCCGATACAATACAAAGAACCTCCAATTAGCATTGTCGTGTTATAGATCCATTTGGATGTGTTAAACACCATTGCAACTCCTCATTTCTAATTTCATTTTCTTGGTCTCTGGTTTGTACTCGATGCGTACACTTTCCGACAAACATATCTTAATTGTGGTCGTTGTGGTGGCTTTTTTACTATCGGTTGCCCTTACTTGGCCAGTCGCATTGTCTCCACAGTCCACATTGGTTGGACATCCGGGCAATGATACTTGGAATCATGTATGGGGATATTGGTGGGTTTCTGAAGAATTGTTGAGTGGTCGTTGGCCAACCGAAGCCACTGGTTTGGCTTTTCCAAGAGGTGGGACGCTTTATTTTATCGATACCATACAAGTATTGCTTTCAATGCCGATTTCATTGCTTTTTGGTCCCTCGGTTGCCTTTAATGCCATCATGCTTGGTGAAATTGCTTTAGCCGGTATTGGGGCTTGGTTATTGGCACACAAAGTGACTGCTGATGTTTGGGCTTCTTTTACGGCTTTATTTTTGTTTGAGATGTCAGCGCATTTATTGGGGCAAAGTTACAACGGAATTTCCGAAACAGTGTGTGCCGGTTGGTTTCCGATGACCTTATGGGCGTTGTTGCGATTGATGGATCGTCCAACCACCAAACATGCAATCCATTTGGGTATTTTAGGAGCCATATGTGTGCTCACCAGTTGGTACTACGGACTGTTTACCATTCTAGGCTCCTTGCTGATTTTGGTTTGGTCTTTTGCCAAACGATCATGGCTTTACACTTGGAAAGATGTATTGAAGTACATTTTGGTTTCGGCAGGCGTAGCAGGAAGTATTGTCATCGGTCCAGTATTGTCGTTTCGCTCCTCTTTGTCTGCTGAAAATGCAATTGTAACCCGAGATCCCGAGTTTGTTGAACGTTCACTTCTCAATCACAACATTACCGATCTCCAAGCATTTTTTCAGTTGGATAAAACACCAATTCCTGACTTGAAAGCTTTATATGGCGAAGAGTTGATGATCATTATCTACTTGGGTTGGATTGGACTGTTGTTGGCAGGTGTGGGAATTTGGAACGAACGTCGCAAAGAAGATTGGCGTTTGTGGGCTTGGTTTGCGGTATTTTTCTTCTTGTTTTGTTTGGGACCCTATCTTCATGTTGGCGGAGAATATTGGCTGTGGAACGGAAAGCGACTTCCCTTACCATTTTTGGTTCTCTATAAAGCATTTCCCATCTTTGATCGTATCTCGCACCCCTTTCGTTTTGTGGTTGGGGTCAACTTAGCAGTTGCCATGTTGGCCAGTCAAGGGATGAGAATTTTGTTTCGCAAAAGGGGACAGGCCATTAAAATCGCTGTGTTGGGTTCTTTGCCAGTCTTGATTTGGACGGAATTGTCCTATTTTTCACCAGCGACACTACCCATTCCCCATGCCAACGCAGAAATATCACAGGCCTATTATGACATGCGAACCGATCCTGTTGAGGGCGCGGTATTGGATTTACCGTTGAGTTTACCCAATCTCGAACGGGCGATTTATGTTTGGAATCAATCAGTACATGGTCGACCAACGCCTTGGGGACTGAATGATCCGATGCCCAAGCCTTTGCGTCAAAACATCCTCACCCAGACCTTGTTGCGAATCGAGGCGAGTCATGCTCGTACCCTACCAGCCAATCTACCCCAACTGGATTTGGTGATTTCATCAAGGGTTCTAGCCCGACAAGGCTATCGGTACATTGTGGTCAACGGTTCTTTTTATCCCGATTATAAACTGACACAGACTCATCAACTCCTTCGAGGGCTGTTTGGCGAAGGCAAAGAATATGACAACCAAGTTGTGGTCTACACCTTACCCCTCATTGCATCATCTACAGAGGTGACTCCATGACCCAATCTTGGAAAACCATCTTCTTGGAATTGCTGATTGCGATGGCTTGGTTCATGTTGTTGTCTGCCGCTCTCACTTGGCCGATGGTGATGCACCCCACAGAAGTCGTGGTTGGTGGTGGTGAACTGGGAGGATGGTTTTGGCGGCAATGGTGGCATTACAGTGAAGTCAAAGCCCTTGAACAAGAAGAGTTTGGGTTGTGGGGAACCATTGAATCCTTGGTTGGTTTGGGTCGTTTTCCTGAAACAGGAAATATTCTCGATATTTTGTTGCTGACCTTTCCCTTGCGTGAATGGTTGGGTGTGGGTTTAGATCACAACATGAAAATCTTGATTATCTTGTTGGGTAACGGGATGTGTGGCTATGTCTTGGCGCGTTGTTTTACCAACTCTTGGATGGTGTCTTTAGCCGCCGGTTCAATTGCCATCGTTAATCCATTGGTGATTCAAGACATCAATAAACTGGGGTTACGTCAAACCTTATTGTGGTGGGTACTGTTGTTTCCTGCAACCTTGAAACGAGCCGGTCGTACAGGAACCATCATTGACGGTATGTTGGCTGGGATGTGTTTTTCACTAATTTCGGCTTTTTATTGGTTTTATGGATTGTTTGCGGCGATGTTTGGGGCTGTATGGTTGGCATGGTATCTGTGGACCACTCGACCACCGTGGGTTGTGGCAAGACGCTGGATTTCTTCGGCTTCATTTACGGCGATTTTGGGCGTATTTTTCTTTTTGATGCCCTACTTTTCAGCAAACTCCGATGAAGGTGGTAAAGGTGGTGCTGAGGAATTGCCAGAGGTGACTTTCTTTGTACCCTATCCACAGTACGATACCATTGTCACCACGCCTCAACGACCCAGTAATTACCGTGAGAACGTCTTATCGTCACTCCATCGTGGCATTGATTCCGCTTGGCCAGCCGATTACGTTTTGGATCCACGACATGGGGTGTTGGCTTTTCCACTAGCCGTATTTTTGGTTGGCGTGTTGCCAGCGATTCGCATAAAACGGGCTCGGATTTGGTTGGTTCTGTGGTTGATTTTTTGGCTGGGAACCTTGGGACCATTTCTAAAACTGGGTGCACAAAAAGATACTGCCGATGTATTTATGCTCGGAGAGTATGTCGTTCGTTTACCTTATGCTTGGATGTTTCAGTTTATTCCGGGGATGTCTCGGATGTTTGCTCCCTATCGTATGGCTTCGATGGTGGTGGTATCGGCTGTGATCTTGGTAGCGATTAATATGGATCAACTCAATGAAACCTGGAAACGATGGGGTGGTTTGACCTTGTTGTTTGCCATTGTTCTACAACCATTTTACCGTTTTGATTTGGAGGAACTGGCAGAGTGGGATGCCAAACCAGCAATGTGGCGAGTACCTTTGCAAATCTCTGCTATCAAGATTCCGGAATGGTATCAAGACTTGGATCCTGATGGGTGGGAAGGGATCATTGAATTGCCACTTGAACAACAACAAGATTTGTTGTGCACCTACCAATCGGTACATCGTCAAAAAGTCTATCGTTCATGGGCGACAGTACCAGCAATTCCCCCTTGGATACGACATTCTGGTGGCGGTCTAGAAGGAAAACGAATGCGTTGGTTGGCCAAATCTGAACCCCGTGGTGACAAAATGGAAGATTGGTTTCGGGATGTTTCTAGAAATCCTTTGGCGATGGAATGGGATAATTTTTCCCCTAAAGATTTGGATATCTTGTTGGAGTATGGGGATTATCGCTGGCTGATAGTCCATCAACGAGGCTATTATCTGACTGATCCCAATCAAGGGGATGTCCTCTATCGAGATGTGGTACGCAATCTCAGTGAAACCTTGGGACTTGAACCCTTAAAAGTTGTGGAGCAAGAGGCTTTTGAATGGCCAGGTAAAACCGAGCAGTTTCCAGTGGGACCCGCATGGATTCCTTGGGCTTCTCAAGAGGTTCAAAAACCGGTACAAGATATGCCACGTCTCTATGAAATGGCGGTATTTGACTTGAATACATGGGAAAATACAGCAAACTTAGAGTGAACCAATCCTTTTTATCATGTGATAGATTGGATATGTTATATTTGTTGCATAGATGAGGAGATATCAATGTTGATGTGGTTGGTATTAGGGTGTGCTGTGAAAAGTGGTGTCACCGTGTTGAAAATGGATCAGCAGTACGCAGAAATGAATACCGCTGAGAATCGTCGTGCGCAATTTGAATGGGCGATGGCTGAAGAATATCGAAACAAAGCCAAAGAAGAATATGCGTCTTCTCAGTTTGAAGATGCGGAACTGTTGGCAGCAAAATCGATTGAATGGATGAGTAAAGCCCAAGAAAGCGCGTCTGCAGAAACAACCAAAGAGGATACCCCATGATGTCGATGTTTTGGATGGGGCTCCTTGCCTGTGTTAAATATGGTCCTGTACAAGTCATGCACTCCGATTTGGAAATGAAACTGGTGATTGCTGAGCAAGACCCTTGGACCAAAGAATGTGCACCACAAAAAATGGCCACGGCAATCAGTCACAAAGAGTTCGCCGAAATTGAGTTTCAACAAGGTGGAACGATACGGGCAGAAGAACATTTGCAACTTGCCTTAAACAGCGTTGATGAAGCGATGGTGATCGCTAATGAGTGTCGTCCACGAGACTTCGATGACGACGGTATTTTAGACCACATAGACCAATGTCCAAATGTTCCTGAAACTTTTAATGACTATCAAGATGATGACGGTTGTCCTGAAAAAGATACAGATGGTGACAAGATTTTTGACGATCAAGACCAATGCAGTACGGTCGCCGAAGACTATGACCAATTTCAAGATGAAGACGGTTGCCCAGAGTATGACAACGACAAAGATGGAATTGTGGATACCCAAGATCAGTGTCCAAACGAACCAGAAGACTACGATGCCTTCAAGGATGAAGATGGTTGTCCAGAAGATCTTGCTGATACCGATGGTGATGGTATCATGGATGATGTCGATCGTTGTATTAAGAAGCCAGAAACCAAAAATGGGTACATGGATGCCGATGGTTGTCCAGATGCCGCACCAAAAGGGGTACGCGTTACCGATACCTCCATTGAAATTGCTGAAAAAATCTATTTTGAAACGGGTAAGGCAGTGATTTTACCCCAAAGTTTCAGCATTTTAAACTCGGTCGCCCAAGCCATGAAAGACTACGATCAAATCCGCATTGAAGTTCAAGGACACACTGACTCCGATGGTTCGGCTTCCTACAATCGTAAACTCTCTGACTCTCGTGCAAATTCAGTTCGTCAGTATTTGATTGAGGCAGGAATCGACGCCACTCGTTTGGAAGCAAAAGGCTACGGGGAAGACAAGCCGATTGATACCAATGCAACCGATGAAGGAAAAGAGCGCAATCGTCGCGTTGAATTTAAAATTATTGGAGGGATGCCATGACATCACTGATTTTATGGTCTTTGGGTTTAGGCTGTACTGGAGAGGAACCAACTTATGACGATATTACCTCTCGTGATGAAGTTGATATTGTGGATGAACCTTCGAATGAACCTTCGGAAGAAACGGCGGTTGTTGATACTGCTGATACAGCTGAAACAATAGAGGTTTCAGATACGATCACTTTTCGCGCACCGTTAATTCCTTGCAATGAATTGCGTAAACGGACGATGACCTTAACCAGAATGTTTCCCGGTGGTTTAGATATCGCAGAGTCTTCTGAAGCCGAGTTCTTCAATGAAGTCTTGCGATTGCCTCTTGGATCCTCAGGATTTACTTTTTCGCAAACTGAAGATTTGAACGATTGCATTTTCTCTGTTGATTTGCCCATACCTGATGAGTCGGATTTACAAGAGGTGATGCTTCAAGAGGAGGGAGAGCAGACCCCGATTGGTGTACAGTGGGCTTTTTATTATCCTGCCACCTTTGTTCACCAAGATGTTGATTGTCAAACACCTTCTTTGACCGAAACCAACACCCAAAAAGTCTCTTGTATTTCCACCTACACCACTCCTTTGACCCAAGAGCCAGAAGGTATGGCTGTTGATGCGCCAGTGATTTCTGGAGATTTGTATGATTGGGGATCGGATGTACTTCCAGTCTATGTACAAGGTGACATCCAAGGTGCATTTGGGGACTTGGGATTTGAACTGGGGTGGAACTTGGCACAGTTTTCTGAAGGAGAGATCGTGTTGGTTGAACCAATGGGCGCTCTGGATCAGTTACAGCAAATCATCATCGACAATCGCTCATTTTTGCCACGTTACAACATTAACAGTCGTGGTTCAACATCGGCAGAAGCAGACTTTGGAAATACCTACAGTATCGATTTAATGCCTGCACACTGGTTAAATGGGGTGACGACTGTGGAAACAGGGGTGTCAATGTACATTCAAGACAGTGCTGTTTCATGGTCGTTTGAGGTTTGGGGGATACCCGAAACAACGCAATTTTTTGGTGCTTCGTTTCCATCCGACAATCCAATTTATGAACAGTGGGGTTCTTCTGTTGATGTTGCGGCTTTTGTTCCGTTGGTGTTTGGAGGTGAGCCGTCTTCTTATAGTAGTGGTGTACCGGTACAAGGTGACGACTTGTCTGCAACGGACCCTCGATTGGGAGCAGTGTGTAAAGACTCAGCCACACTTGCCTTTACCTTTTGGCGAGAAGCACGTCGTCCATCGGAAGTCTATTGGTATAGTTTAATGGGATTGGCTCCTGGATGGTATGCCCAATACGGTACCAACGGTGATCCCAGTACTTGGAGAATGGTGTTGGAAAATACCGATGCGGCTACGCCCTACAACTATGTGAGTTTAGCAATTGGTAACAGTTGCCAAGTGCCTGCTGGTTGGCAATAAGTCCTAAAAACCATCTAAGGGTGCATCATTGGGAACAAATGTGATGCGTTCCAAGATATCTTTAGGCATTCTATCTTCTAAAATCTGTTGAATGGTTTCTCCGGAAAATCGAGAGGAAGAATGCATCAAGACGATTGCGGGTTGGCAAAACAATTCTGGATTATCGATAATATCGTCGATATGCATGTGTCCACGTTTTTTTGCCTCGGTTTTATCCACATCTTGATCAAAAAACGTGACTTCCGTAATTAAAACTTTGACTTGTTGTAAAGTCGGTTCGCGGTGAAAAACGTCAATCGTGGTGTCACCGGTATAGGTCACCAATGGTGTTTCGATTTCTGCAGAGAGTTCAAACCCAGCCTCTCGTAATCCTTGTAAATCAGAAGGTGTGAGTCCATGATACTCTGGTTTCAATTTGTTTCGCAATTCAAAGAATATGTATCCTTGCGTCGGGGCACGGTGTACAGAGCGATAAGAACGTGCGCACAATTGTTTGTTGATATCTACGCGATCCCCTGGAGAGACCACTTCAATCTTGTACTCCATATCAGAACGTACTAGTTTTCCGGCGACTGCCATGAAACTTTTGAAATTTTCGGCATCTTCTGTTCCAATTACATAGGTTGGTGGGGTCAGACCTAATAATCTGCGACTAGCACAATGACGAATGACTCCAGAAATGTGGTCGGCATGGGTGTGGGTAAAAAACACGTGGGCTTTATTAAACGAAGACCGTGGACAAATTCCCAAATCAATCGCCACTTTGTAATTGGGAAGTTGGACGACAGTGTACAAACCGCCTACACTGATGATATCAAGGTTGATATTTTGAACTCGGAGACGCATGATGAAAGCCCAGTTGGAAAATCGTATGGAGAGTCTAAAAGAAGACAGTGCTTTTTGGACATTGGATTGGTTGGACGAAAGCCAACTTTCTAAAACAGTACTTTCGTTTAGTCGAAATGTTCCCATGGTTCAACAAAGATTGTTGTCTGTGCTTAAAGAACCTCTCAATCGAGCACTTTTAGGTGAGGTGACCACACATCCAACAGAAACGGACAGTGTAGAGTATGATATTTGGTATACCCGCGCTTGGATCGATGCGGGTCGTGAAACTGATGTTGGTTGGCTAGAAACTTTGGAACGTCGAGCAGAAGAAAGTGATCCTGTTTTACAGATTGAGGCGTCATCTTTACACGTTCGTGGTTCTCAGGCGCGAGAAATGCTTTCTAGGCAACGATTGTGTAGCATGGATATACCTTTTGTTTACCCTGGGGATATTTTGCCATTGCATGTCGAACTGTTTGCTGGTGGAGAAAAGGCCTTACATGTTTTACATGTGGAATTGCTTCGAAAGTTGGGGCTGTTGATCATTGACTCTTTAGAATTGGACTGTCAAAAACGAGGTGCTTGGTTGTTGCCACTGATTGAAGTTTTACCAGAAAGAAAATTTACCAAACAAATTCAACAATTGACCTCTGCACCATCACGCAAAAATCAACGTCTGTTTTTAGGAGGAGGATGGGGATTGTTAGCGACCTATGCCCAACGTATTGGTCTTGATGTAGACCCCATTTTAGCCCGAGGCAATCAAATGGATACCCTCTATTGGTTCGTTACTTCAGAAATGGTGCGTCATCGCGCACTTGGTAATTGAGAAAAGTGCTTTGATCGGATATATCAAGTCCACTGTTTGAAATGGGAGCGGTGTGATGTATCACGATTATTTGATTTTGGGTGGCGCAGGATTGGTTGGTTTACAAGTTTGTCGTCATATTGTGATGAGTATGCAACCACGACGGATTGTGGTGGCTTCATTGTTTGAACACGAGGCGATAAAAGCTTGTGAGATATTACGAAGTGAATTTGGTGATGAAGTGGCCTTTGTTCCTGAGTGGGGAAATCTCTTCGTTCCAACAGAATTGTCAGGTGTTTCTCGTGGTCAGTTGATTCAAGATACGACCAAACGACGTCAATTGTTGCGTTCATTGTATGATGATTTTGAAAAAGCCTATGAAGACAATCATTTGGCGAGTATGATTCGTCAACATCGTCCAGAAGTTATCGTGGATTGTGTAAATACTGCGACTGGGATTTCCTATCAAGATGTCTTTGATGGTGCGGCAAAAGTACGAGAATGGATTGGTGAAGACGGTTTTTCGACCGATGGGATTCAAGATTTAGAAGCGTTATTACTCAGTCAAACTGGTCCACAGTTGATTCGACACGTACGATTTGTTCATCGAGCAACCTCTGAGTTTCATACCAAAATGTATTTGAAGGTTGGTACTACTGGAACCGGTGGAATGGGGCTTAACATACCCTATACCCATTCTGAAGATAAGCCTTCGCGTAAACTGTTGGCCAAAAATGAAACTGCCTTTGGTCATACTGGATTGTTGTTTTTATTGGCTCGAACACCCAACTCTCCCATTGTCAAAGAGGTCAAACCAGCGGCGATGATTGGATATCGGGCGGTGAAAGTAAAAGAAGTCTCTGACAAACATGGGAATTCGGATTTGTTTGCTCCAAAACAGGTCTCGTTGAGCGGTAAAGCATTGGTTCTTCGAGAAGAATCCACCGACTATGAAAAAGTAGAATCCTTCAAAGTTGCGGTGGTCGATACTGGTGAAAATGGTGTATTTACCCGTGGTGAGTTTGCGGCAATTACGGCGCTTGGTCAAATGGAATACATCACCCCTGAGGAAATTGCCCATACCATCGTAATGGAATTGCGGGGTGCCAATACGGGGCGAGATGTGATTAGTGCGATGGATGCTTCGGTCTTGAATCCTTCTTACAAAGCTGGTTTGATTCGGTCAGCAGCGATGACTGATTTGGAACTGGTTGAAGCCGAGTCACACATTCCATCGGTGGCCTTGGGGCGTCTTGGTCCACCAGAGTTGTCGAAACTGTTGTTTGAGGCACACTTGTTCAAACAGGCTTTCGGAACGATGACCAAGGCTTGTGCCAGCACCAAAACCCCAGCAGAGATCAGTGCGTTATTGGTTGAAACACTTGAAACATCAGGCGTTGCCAAAACAGCACCATCGATTGGGATCCCAGTATTGTTGCCAGATGGTATCAGTATGCTCCGTGGTCCCAGAATTAATGTTCCAGAACTGATGGGACGTGGAACCAGTGTACCTTTAAAAGACAAAGAAGCTTTGGATGGTTGGGTCAAAAAAGGATGGATTGATTTGCGTCCTGAAAATGTGGAACTTTGGTTGTCTCGATTCTCTAAAATGATTGAAGCTCGTGCTATTCTAAGAGATATGGGGTCTGCTTCCGCCTCTATCACCAGTTATCTGGGCAATACCTTTGAGATTGGTGAAGTGGTGGCATGGATTTTCAACAATGAAATGACTGGATACAGGATGAAGTGATGATGTGGTTCTTGATACTGGGATGGGGATGTGGTGAGAAACCGATAGCGCAACTAGAAGACACCAGCACTGAAGATACGGCGACTGAACCTGCCAGTGAACCCAGTACTGAACCAGAAGGCACTGATGCCGATGGAGATGGTTTCACTGTTGAAGATGGGGATTGTGATGACACGAGTCCATGGATCAACCCTGCCCGTTCAGAAGAACCCAATGATGGAATTGACAATGACTGTGATGGTCGAATTGATGAAAAGTGGTCAGGGGTGACCGTATCGTTGTTGAACGAAGGTGGTGCCTCTTCTTTGTTGCGGTTGAACCAGTTGGGGAATGTCGAATCCAGTTTGACCTTGAACAATGACTGTATGCCCACTTATCTGGATCACAATATTGGTGGAGAGGGTTATGTGATCAGTCACGCCAACAGTGCATTGGCCAGTGTGTCCAGTTCTGGCAACTGCACCATTTTAGCCGATTATTCTGAAGAAGAAAATACTGAACTTTTGGGTGTAGCCTCGTTACCTTCCGGTGATGTTGTGGCTTCTCGAGGCAATGAATTGATTCAAGTAACCCCTGATGGCACAGTGTCTTCATTGGTTACTTGGGATGCCTCTCCCACTGATGAAACAGGGGCAACCAATCCCAACTTTCAGTTGTACGTGTGGAGTATCGCTCGAAATCTGGTTTCGGGAGAGATTGCTTTGTTTGGACTGTACGGTGGGTTTGCTACTTGGAGCAGTGAAACAGGGTTGACAGTCCATCGTTCGATCAATCCTGATGAATGGGATGGTCGCTATGCCTACGCCGGAGCGGTTAAAGATGGTGGAGGTTGGTTTTCGTTGTTGTTCACTTCGGAAACGGGCGAGATATCGGT
>CAKZLX010000471.1 GCA_937127265.1 uncultured Pseudomonadota bacterium | reverse complement strand
GGCCTAGAGTTTTCCCGCCGCCTCACCAGCCGACTCAACATCGGAAACCCCCAATCGAATCGCCCAAGGAGAGCCCATCCCCATCAAGGTAATCGGCACCGCAAACAGAAACAAAATCCCAATCATACCGCCACCAATGCTAGCAAATGCGACTGCGGGTTCTTCCAAACTCCCACCGGTGAGTAGTGGTTGCAAGACACCAGAAGCCATCTTGAGAATTGGTCGACCAATCAAGGGAATGAGAAGTACACAGACTGCTGCACTGGCAGTCACTTTACTGAGTGCTTCAAGGGTGGGGTGTTTGTCACCATATTTACCGCCCAGTCGATAGCCCAAGGACAGAAACCCCATCAAGGAACCAATGAGGATGGTGGTGACTACCAAACTGGTACCAAAATAGGGAGCCAGTAATCGAAGACCGGTCATTTCCACAGCCATGACCGATAGGCCAGATGTGAAGACAAGGGCCGAGAGTGTTTTGTTCTGCATGATGTTCTCTTGATAGGCAAACTGAAGGAAAAATCAAAGTATGGACTGCACATATCTATGTGAGACAGATTATTCAATTAAAACACCCATGCAACACTGAAGCCTCATCTAGTATGTGCATGTAGTACTCAAATTGCGTTAGACTATATTATCCTTACACTCATTACTAGGTATCGATATGTCCGAGTCTTCAAACATGCCCGCTATTCAAAAAAACAGAAAGATTCAAGGCCCACCGATAAAAGGCCAGGCGGGAATTGTATCAGCGATTCCGTTTGGCTTGGGTAAAGTGAAGCCCAACCACTTTCTGGAGATGGGTGGTGTGCTCTGGGAAAACCGTGACAATCTCCAATATGCTTGGAACATTCTCAATCATGGGGTCTGTGATGGTTGTTCTTTAGGGACCACCGGTATGCGCGATCACGTGTTGGATGGAACCCACCTGTGTATGTCTCGATTGAAATTACTCCGAAACAACACTGTGGGTGCATTTGCCGAATCGGACGTGGTCGACATCGAACAGTTGCGTAAGAAAAGCAACACGGAATTGCGTGAAATGGGACGGATACCTTATCCCTTTGTGTATCGTGCTGGTGATCGTGGCTTTACCCGTGTGTCTTGGGACAGAGCATTGGAATTAATTGGCGAGCGTTTGTCCAAGATTGAGCCAGACAGACAAGGATATTTTGCCACCTCAAAGGGCATCACTAACGAGACCTATTACATGTTCACCAAGATGGCTCGGTTGATGGGGACTAACAATGTGGACTTTTGTGCTCGTTTGTGTCATGCGGCAACCGTTTCTGGACTGTCAACTTCGATTGGCGTGGGGGCTCCGACGATTTCTTTGTCGGACTTGATTGGTACCGATTTGGTGTTGCTCTGGGGTACAAATTTGGCTAACAACCAACCGGTATCGGTGAAGTATCTGCATCACGCTAAGAAAGCAGGAACACGGATTATCTCGATCAATACTGTGCGTGAAAAAGGATTGGAGGAATATTGGATTCCCTCGATTCCAGAATCGGCTTTGTTTGGTTCAAAACTGGCAGACGAGTGGATACAAGTGAAGATTGGTGGTGACATCGCCTTGATGATGGCTATTTTGAAAAAGTTAGTGGAGTGGGATGCTGTCAACCATGATTTTATTAGCAAGCACACCAAGGGTTTTGAGGCCTTGGCGGATGCTGTATCCGGTCTGTCGTTTGAAGAACTGTCGGAGCATTCTGGTGTATCACTATCTAAAATAGACTGGTTAGCCACTACAATTGCCCGCACTCGAACCATGGTCACCGTGTACTCGATGGGTTTGACCCAGCATACCTTTGGTACTGAAAATGTGTGGGGGGTGGTTAATCTGCATTTGGCAAAAGGGGCGATTGGCAAAGAAAAAGCAGGAATTTTACCGATTCGTGGTCATTCAGGTGTTCAAGGTGGTGGGGAATGTGGAGTTGTGCCCACCAAGTATCCCGGAGGATTCAAGGTAAATCCTGAAAATGCCCAACGCTTTACTGAACTCTGGGGGCATGAAGTACCCCACAGTAAGGGTATGGATACAGGTAGGATGCTAGAAGCCGCTTACGAGGGCAAACTAGACTTTTTGTACAATCTGGGTGGTAACCTCCATCATACCATGCCCGACACCGATTACATTGCTGAAGCCTTTAAGAAAGTTGGTTTGCGTATCCATCAAGACATTAATTTGAATACATCGACTCTAATTGAACCGGGGGAGATGATTGTTCTTTTACCAGCCCAAACCCGCTATGAACAACGTGGTGGTGGAACCAGTACCAGTACCGAAAGACGAATCCGTTTTTCACCTGAGATTCCTGGTCGACCGATTGTTGGTGAATGTAAGCCCGAATATGAAATTCCTGCCTTGGTAGCGGTCAGTGCCAAACCTGAACTGCGTGAGGCTTTGTTGTTGGGTTCCTCTCAAGCTATCCGTGATGAAATGGCTAAAGTGATGCCTGTGTATCATCGCATCAATGAATTGCAGTCAGAGGGTGACCAATGGCAGTGGGGTGGTCCACAATTGTGTGCCAACGGGGACTTTTCAGGTATGCCCGATGGATTGGCACAGTTTCACATCCCCGAAGTCCCCAACACTACACTTCCCAGTGGCTGGTACAAAATGACCACCCGTCGAGGCAAGCAGTTTAACTCGATGGTGTTTGCTGATACTGATACCTTACAAGGTGGTAAAGGTCGTGATGACATTTTCATATCCTTGGTAGATGCTCAAACACTTGGGATTGAAGAAGGTGACCGGTTGGAATTGCGTAACGAGATGGCTACTTTTGAAGGTATTGCTCGTCCAATGGAAATGGCTAGTGGGGCATTGCAAACCTATTGGCCGGAAAGTAACCCCTTGATTGAACGCAAGTATGATGAGGCTTCTGGTGAACCTGATTACAATTGTCTTGTGCAAATCCGAAAGTTGTAGGAGTTCTGGTGGTTGATTTTCTCGAACAAGTGCAAACGCTGATACGTGCTCGATATCCAATTTTGTATCTGGTTAGCCATGAAGAAGACCGTACACTTAGACTGTTGCGTCAAGTAGCTCAGGCCGAGCACATGGAACTGTCAGTCTGGCGTCGTAGCGATGGTTTAAATGGAAAGGGTGGTACCGCAGTAGAGGCGCTGCAACACTTGGTCTCACAAGCCGAACCGACAATGCTTTTGTTTTTGGACGCACACCAAGATTGGAAGGATGTGAATTGGGTACGAACCATACGGGATGAAACCCAAAGTTTGGTGCAAAATGGTCACACAGTTGTGTTACTGTCCCCAATTTATTCGGTGCCTTTGGAACTGGAGAAATTGGTGTCACCATTGGATGTACCCCTGCCCAGTGGCGAAGAGGTATCGAGGTTGTTTTCTTTTTTCTGTCTTCTAGTGATTGTTTCTCTTTTTTCAACAATGCGTACTTCATCTCCTTCGACAAGGCAAAGTCTAACTCCGAGTTCTTTTTGTTTTGGTTTAAGTTTATTTCCTGCACCACCAACCGACTTGCCATTTACAATTCTACTTCCATTAGAGGTTTTAACATCAAGAAAATGAGACCTT
>CAKZLX010000470.1 GCA_937127265.1 uncultured Pseudomonadota bacterium | reverse complement strand
CCATGTCATTCAAACCTCTTTCTGATCACGTTTTGGTCGAACAAGTAGCCGCTGAAACCAAGACTGCATCGGGTCTCATTCTTCCATCATCGGATGTTGAAAAACCACAACGTGCCACTGTGATTGCCGTTGGTCCCGGAAAACGTCTCAAAGATGGCTCTCGTTCTACTATGAGTGTCAATGAAGGTGATCTAGTTGTCTTTGCAAAGTACAATGCTGGAGAGAAGTTACAACTAGATGGCAAGGAATATATGATTCTCAAAGAGTCTGACATCTTGGCTAAAATCGTAGACTAATCTTCAACCATCTCTATCTATAGAGGAGAAAATTATGAGTGCAAAAGAAATCAAATTTCAAGATGATGCCTGGAAAAGCATCCAAGCAGGTGTCAACAAGTTGGCTCGTGCAGTCAAAGTCACCTTAGGTCCCAAAGGCCGTACCGTAATGATCAACAAAAGTTTTGGCGCCCCTCTCAGCACCAAAGATGGTGTCACAGTGGCCAAAGAATTGGAATTCAAAGACAAATTCCAAAATCTTGGTGCTCAAATGATCAAACAAGCAGCCTCTGAAACCAATGAGGAAGCTGGTGATGGTACCACCACCGCAACAGTTCTGGCAGAAGCCATCTTCAACAATGGTCTGCGTTCGATCATGTTTGGTGCAGATGCCATGAAAATTGAGAAAGGGATTGCAATTGCCCGCGACGCCGTCACCGATTCATTGTATGCCCAAACCACAGCCTTGAGCGATGGAAAATCTTCAGACAGCGATGCGGCACTGCTCCAGCACGTAGCAACAATCTCTGCTGGTGACGAAACGATTGGTCACGAACTGACCAAAGTATTCAAAAAAGTTGGTGGTGATGGCGTCATTACAATTGAAGAAGGTGGTGATGGCATCAAAACTGAACACTTTCAAGGAATGAGTTTCGATCGCGGTTATGTCTCTCCACACTTTATTGTTGGTGATGAACGTGCCAAAATGGAAATCACTTTGGACAATGCCTATGTCTTAATTTGTGAAAAGAAACTGACCTCTTATGAAGAGATCCTTCCAATCATTGAGAAAGTGATCGCTGACAAGGGAGATCATGGACTGTTGATCATTGCCGAAAACATCGAAGATCGTGCCTTGAGCTTCTTGTTGCAAAACCGTTTGGCGGGCAAGAAGTTTGTGGCTGTCAAAGCACCTGGCTTTGGAGAGCGTCGTAAAGCGATGCTTGAAGATTTAGCGGTTGTTGTTGGTGGTACACCCATCATGAACGAAACGGGAGCCAAACTGGAAGATCTCAAATTGAAAGCCAATGCTGCCGGTGCACCACACCTTGGTTTTGCCGCCCAAATCAAGATCACCAAAGACACCACCACAATTGTTGATGGCGCCGGACACCGGACTGATCTTCGCAATCGTGTCAAACAAATCAAAAGCGAAATGGCACAAAGCACTTCTGAATACGACAAAGAGAAGTTGCAAGAACGCATTGCCAAACTGGTTGGTGGTACTGCAGTCATCTATGTTGGTGCCAACACTGAAGCCAGCATGAAAGAAAAGAAAGCCCGCGTAGAAGATGCTTTGAACTCTGTTCGTGCAGCACTTCCCAAAGTCGCACCAGAAGGCGTTAGTGGAAACGATGCCCGTAAGTACAACGGTGGTGTTCTTCCCGGTGGTGGTACCGCACTGTTGCGTTCGGTTTCTGCTTTGGACGCTTTGATTGCCGACTCTGAATTGGACATGGACATCTTGACCGGTATCAAGATTGTACGTGAAGCCATTCAAGAACCTATCCGTGCAATCGCTCGCAATGCTGGAACGGATCCGTCTGTGGTCTTGCACTCTGTACGTTCAAGTGACGAAAAGCACTTCGGATACAACGCCAAAGATGATGTTTATGGTGACATGTTGGAAATGGGTGTCGTTGATGCAACCAAAGTTGTAGTCACTGCCTTGGAAAATGCGTCTTCGATTGCTGCTACCTTGTTGACTTCAAGTGCTGCGATTACTGCCCTTCCCGTGAAAGCCTCCCCAATGGGTGGTGATGACATGGGTGGCATGGGCGGTATGGGCGGTATGCCGGGCATGATGTAATTTTCCCGAATCGTCTAACCAGCACCACTGAAGATATCTGTCTTCGGTGGTGTTTTGTTTTTTCGGCTCAAACTGCAAGGAGTGTATCCAATCGGTTAGATACTCAAAAAGGAGTATTCATGCGAGCATGGTGGATAACGGTCTTGATACTGGGATGGATGAGTTTTCATCTCGGGTGTAAGAAACAAACAGCGCCAACAATCAGTGCAGAAGAGGCAATCGCCGCCCGAAGTCACTTTGAAAGACACTTGATGGCGATCGGCGCTGGGTCGGTTGGCATCCCACACACCGGTCTCAAGATGAATGGTAGCATGGAAGTCATGGGACAAACGGGTAAGAATCTCTTTGCCATTGAACAAAAAATACCCAACTTGTATTATGTGCGGATTAGTTTATCAGGGGTTGGGGTCTTTGAACGGGGCTATGATGGGCAACAATTTTGGGAACGAACACCACGTGGCTCTCGTTTTTTGTCCAAAGAAGAAGTGGCCAGTTTAGAATCGACGATCGACTTTCAACGTTGGAAAAACCATGCCCAGTGGTACCCCACCATCACCCAAGTGTTTGAAACTTCTTTCGGAGGGGAACTTTGTACCGCTCTCAAAGTCCAAACCCACGACAACCGTGAAGAGACCCTATTCTTTGCCAAACAAAGTGGACTGTTGATGGGGATTGAGAAGTCTGGTGAGACCAAGTCAGTGGTACGCTATGGACAATACCTCCCCCAAGGAGACATAAAAATGCCGACCTATTGGGAAGAAAAAACTGGAGATATACACAAAATCTGGCGAGTGGAACAATTGGAATGGGATCGCAATGAAGTCGACTTCCGACCACCACCAAGCCTACTGGAGGAACGACGATGATTTGGCGTGTACTGGCAGTGGTCTTGGCTGGGGCTTCGATGAAAATCGTCTCGCCTCCGATCGGCGTCTATGAAATCCACTGGTTTAATCTCATTCCGGCTTTTTGGGCGATGCGAGAAGAAGAGAATCGGAGCAATGCCTGGCTGATGTATCTCTTTGGGGTGTCCTTGCTTGGCTTCAATTACAACTGGGTATCCGAATCGGTGCTAACCTTCTCTAACCTACCAGACATCGTGGCTTGGGGGTGCGTAGCCGCTTATGCCCTGGTCTTTGCCATTCCCTTTTGGGTACTGGGTTGGAGTGTGCACTGGTGTCGTGAACGGTTTGGGCTGGGATGGTTGTGGTTGGTTCCAGGACTACAAGTAGCCATCGAACAAACGTGGCCAGCACTCTTTCCCTATTATCACGGTGCATTGTTCTATCGCTCAGACATTACTTGGCAGTTTGCCTCGATACTTGGGGTTACCAGTTTGAGTTACCTGATCTTTTTGACCAATGCCTTGGGAGCCGAACTATTTTTTGGACGTCGAAACAACGATGCCCCGATGATTCACAAACACCAGTTTTTGACTTTGGGGATCATCGTCTTTCACTTGGTCTTTGGCTGGTGGAGACGGGATGCTGTCGAACAACAGTTGGCAAAAGCCCCAACCATTCGCGCCGCCATCATGCAACAAAACGTGACCATGACCCACCGATTGGAACGCTCTCCGTGGGTGGCGATTCGAGACTGGGGCAAACAGACCATGTCCATCTTGGATCAAAAACCCGATTTGGTGGTCTGGCCAGAAGGTTCCTTGGGACCGGTGAATCCCGATGATGACCGACCAACCAAAGCACTCGGTGGTCGCTCCTTAAAACAGTTTTTCAGTGACTTGGCCGACGAAAATGACTTTGCATTTTTGATTGGGGGTGGCACCATCAATTTCCATGATGAACTGGACGAAGATGGTTTCCCAACCTACACCGCCTACAACTCTTGCTATTTGTTTGATGATCAAGGTGAAGTCGCCGGTCGCTATGACAAAATGGTTCCCCTTCCCTTTGGAGAATACATTCCGCTGGCCGATACCTTTCCAATTTTACGCAAATGGATCAAGGGACCAGGTAATTTCCGTGCCGGTAAGGAAGTGACCTATTTCAAAGCCCGTAGCCAAAATTTAGAGTACACCTTCTCCACACCGATTTGCTACGAAGCCATCCTCAACTTTCAAATGCACAAAATGGCCGATGCCGATCTCTTTATCAACATCACCAACGACGCTTGGTTTGGCAAAACCGCAGCCCCTCACCAACACGCCATGCTCACCACAGTACAAGCCATTGAATGGGGTCGCCCTCTATTTCGACTAGCCTATACGGGGGTTTCCTTTGTGGTAGAGCCCCACGGACAAATACTCTACGAAACCAAACCCTTTGAAGAAGTCAGTCGGGTCGAGACCATCCGCATGGGACAAATCAACACCATCTATCGACAAGGTGGCTGGATCTTCCCTTGGTTGTGGGTTGGATTTTGGGGTTACGTCTTTGGACTAATGGCAATTGAACGTCGCAGTCTGCGTATTTTTCGCGAATAAAACACTGTATACCGTACTAAATATACCAAGCGACCGTTGTTTCAAAGTGGAGAGTGGATGGCGAATTCAAAGGATACACGAAGGATATAAACATGAGGTGTACCAATAGTTTAAACACCCAACATCGATAAGGTAACACCTGAGTACTCCCAAACACCGTTGGCGATGGATTCTTCGATTGACTTCGTGTTGTTCTTTTCGAAGGGATGGAGTAAAGTACCGTTTGTGTCGGAGTCGGATTGCTGGGCAACCTTTAAACAGGGGTATTTGGTATTTGGTCGTGGTTCATCGGTCGTGTCGTTCCCATCGACATCGTTGTGTCAATCATCGGGTAGAGATGTACATTGGATAGAGGATATAGGTCCAATACTGGAAGCGCTTTCACAAAAGACGTGGAAAGAGTGGGGTTGTATAGCCAGTATGTGACAGGTGGTGATCTTATTCGCGATTGGTTGACTCAGGTGGCTTAGTCCTCGTCTTCTATTAGTATTGCACCGTGTTTTTGTGGATCGAAGTCTTTTGGCCAGATAGTTTTAGAGTCATATTTGGCTTTTTCTAGAACTACATTTTCAAGATTTGCTTCGGATAGATCTGCCCCAAGCATATATGCTCTGCTTAGATTTGCTCCACTTAGATTTGTTTTATACATATATGCTTCGAACAAATTTGCTTTCTTTAGAATTGCTTTTTTTAAGTTTGCTTCCGAAAGGTCGGCTTTGAATAACAATGCAGATTCTAGATTTGCATTTTCAAGATTACTTTTGTATAAGATTGTTTCTTCAAGAAGTGCTCCATATAAATTCGCCTCTTCTAGATTACCGCATCCAAGGTCACGCCAGCGTAAATCTACATTACTTAGGTCAAGTCCAATCATGTTATTCCTTGTGTAAAAAATTGATATTTGTTCGAATAGTGTGACGAATGCAGTAAAAGAATGCCTGATGGACCCCAGACCCACACACGCCATATGATTTCTTCGCCTCTCTCTCTCTCTCTCTCTCTCTCTCTTTCTCTCTCTCTTTCTTTCTTTCTCCTTAGTCTCTGAAGACAAAAGC
>CAKZLX010000469.1 GCA_937127265.1 uncultured Pseudomonadota bacterium | reverse complement strand
ACGGGGACACAACTGGGTCAACCTCTGGGATGAAAGCATCGGGTTTATCCACGGTCGAAAAAGAGACGGAACCTTTGCCGAATTCACCACCGAAGATCAATGGGATGAGGACTATGCGGAAGGCAACGCACGACAATACCTTTGGCTGGCACCTCATGATTATGAACTGTTGTTTGAAACTCTGGGGGGTGAAGAAGCCACGTTAAGCCGACTGACAGGGTTCTTTGAACAAATGCTAACAGATGACATCTTGCCCGGATTACCAGAACGCTTTTATTGGCACGGTAATGAACCCACCCTACATGTCCCCTATTACTTTTATTTGTTGGGCGATCGAACCCAGGGGGACAAATGGATTGATTGGATACTGGCCAATCGCTATGATGACCAACCGGTGGGGCTGGCTGGAAATGACGATGGTGGGGCTCTCTCGGCATGGGCAGCCTTTGCCATGATGGGGTTTTATCCGATTGCCGGCACCACTGACTATGTACTAGGCAGACCACTATGGGAGCGTATCGAAATCCATTCTGAAAGCCACCCTGTATTGATCACCAAAACCCCTTCTCAGCCCACCATCTCAATCAATGGAACAAGTTGGGATAGTCCAGTCGTCTCTCATCAGGAGTTACAGACCATCGACTTCGGGATTGAATAAGCCATGTCTTGGGGGTCTCAAGCTCGAGCGCTGTTGGTTGGACTTCACCTGTTGGCCATTGGTCTCAAAGCACTTCCCGCTCCAGAAGGGGCCATGGCAAAAAAAGATTGGGCACACCCCACTGTCCAAGCCGAGTTCAAACAGTGGAGCCAACAACTCAACCATCTCGGCCTTGACACCAAACCTCAACAGTTGGAAGCACAATTGTGGACACTCGCCACCCGTGTCACCGGTGTTCGCAATCAAATGCTGCGACCATTTCGACCATACTACCATTATTTTGGTGCCGATCAAAACTGGCGATTGTTTGTCGCTCCCCACATGTTTCCTTCTCGATTGGAGATTGATATCTTGGAAGATCAAGACTGGAAACCGATTTATCGTGTACACAGTGAACACAAATGGATGCAACCCCTGCTTGAAAACGGTCGTTTTCGTCCCGCTATCTTACGATACTCTTGGCAGCGATACAAAGGAGCCAACAACCAATTCGTGCTGTATTTAAGTAAACAGGTTGGCATCGACTATCCTGATGCTAAGCAGATTCGTGTGCGGTGGTGGCGATATAAACTTCCCAGTCACACCGATATACTCAATGACATCTCCCTTAAAGGAACCTACCACAGTACTTTACAATACCCTGTACTTTACAGTCAGAAGGTACCATGAAGGAATATTGGCTTCGATGGGTTGCGTTTTGCGGTGAAAAGGAACCCCCTTTGGCAGTCGCTTTGGTGCGGATATCGATTGGCTGCACCTTGTTTTTCACCTGTGCTTCTCCTTATTTTGCAGGTGTTTGGTCAGCCATTTGGGTCGATCAGTCTCATGGTGGCATTCGAAACTATCGAAACATACCATGGTTTTTGGAACTATTGGGAGGAGCCACGCCTGAAGCCGTCGAATCCTTACTGTGGATAGGTATGGGAAGTGCGATGTGCTTGATCATTGGACTGTTTGGTCGTCTGGCTGCACTGCTGGGAATGATTGTCATGAACACCATTGCTTGGCACAACACCATGGCAACCGGTGGTCACGACGACTTGATCGCCAATATTTTATGGCTACTGGTGTTTGTACCCAACGATATCACTCTCTCTCTTCGCAGTAAACTACAAACTGGTTCCTGGCTTTCTGAAACACCCATTTTGAGTATCATTCGCCGCCTGTTGTTGGTACAGTTGCTGATCATGTACGGTTCAACCGGATTGCAAAAGGTCAGTGTCCACTGGGTTCCTTTTGGTCAACTGGATGCGCTGTGGTACATTTTACAACAACCCACTTGGGGGTGGCGAGATCATGCTTTTCTAGCACCCTACTTCTTTTGGACACAGTTGGGAACATTGGGAACTTGGCTCTTTGAACTTGGTGCACCACTTCTGGGCATCTTGATGTTGTTGGAACATGGCACAACCCGATGGTATCGACCAACATGGGGACAACGCATCGTAGCAATAATTCGCCCTAGAATCCTCTTTGCTGTGATTGGGATTCCCATGCATATCGGTATCTTATTAACCATAGACGTCGGTCCATTTAGTTATGCTGCTCTTTCGGTGTACTGGACGCTATGGTATCGTCCCCTCACAATATCGACTACGGAATCGGTTGAAAAGTTTCCGGATGAGACAAGTTAGGGGTAACCTTCAACGCTGGTATTGATGACGCTGCTGTGGTCAAAGCACTCGACAAATCAGACCTCATCTGTGGTGCTTTAGAGACGATATTATCCAGTTCGGTGGGGTCATTCATGAGGTTATAGATGCCTTGTAATTTCCTGTGAGTGAACCATTTATATTTGTAGATGGTATCAGAGTTGGAGGCTTGAAAGCGATATCCCAACTGAAAACCACCCTCATGCTCGGGGTCATGTCCCATCAGTACCGTTTGATAGACCACATGATCTTTTTGGCGATCGGAAATATCCACTGACGAAATTTCTTTGTTGTGGGTAAAGCCAACTTGGGCATAGACCGTATTGGGAATATCAACTGTGCGAACCTGACCTTCAAAAGGTTTAGGGGAATGTGGTTGCGCTTTTAAAGGACAAATGATCAAGGGTACACGAATCACCGACTCTGCAATACCACGATGGTCACTTTTTCCATAATCGAAGTGGTTGCCAAATGCCGAGGTGACAATCAACAACCGTTCTCTGTCTACCTTGCGTGTGTCGAGCATGCGTACAAAGTCACCGACTTGGGCATCAATTTGTTCGACATGCTTTCGATACTCTTGAGGCGCTAGAAAGTTCGGAACCTGTGACTGAACCCATAGAAAAACGGGTTTGTCTTGATACGTGTCCAAAAACTTACCGGCTTGGATCAGTGGGTCGAGTGGGTTTGGTTCTCCGCCCTGCCATTGTTGTAGCCATTCACCCGTTCGATATTGCCCTGCTCCTTTCACTCGAAATCCAAGCACATCCAAAGGCTGGTCGACGTCTATCCGTTGCATCCCTTGGGCAAAACCCTGTTTCATGTCTAGGTGTGGATGATTGGCAAACAATGCCGTAGCGTAGCCTTCCTTGACAAACTTTTCAGCCAAGGTGGCCGAGGCATATTTTAACAATCCTTGATCGTCAACAATGTTCAATTGACCAGGGTATCGACCGGTAAACATCGCCACATGAGCAGGAAACACTTCTGTTGAAACAGATACAGCCTCTGAAAAGTCGATACACTGACTGGCTAACGAATCGAGATTTGGCGTATTGGCAAACGAATCACTCGAATAGCGAGATAAGGCATTCGTACCAATCCCATCGAGAGACACAACCATCACATCCGGATCACTTAAAATGGCATTTGAGGCACCGTACCCTCGATTCTGGAAGGAAACCACCCCGATAGATGCAAGAACCATCGTCACTGATATCAAGGTCGCATACAGATGTCGTAAGTGGCCATGATCGCGTAATAATCTTCGCAACCAAAAACGTCCATTGGTCTGTAACAAAACCCCCATCAACAACCAGACAACCACGATGATACCTGCCAAAGCCGGTTGTTCAAAGTTCCATTTCATCCAAGCAAATGGCAATAGCAACC
>CAKZLX010000468.1 GCA_937127265.1 uncultured Pseudomonadota bacterium | reverse complement strand
CGTGACCAGAACGTGCAGCATCAGGCCAACCATCGTTGTCGATATCGCCCCAGCAAAAACCAAACTGCCAAGGATGCGCACCGTCTAAATTGGGTTCACCATGTAAGAGTTCGGATACATCTTCAAATTGACCGTCTCCTTTATTGCGAAACAATCGACTGGCGCCTGCTTGATTAGCGATTCCAATATCCAAATCCCCATCCAGATCATAATCAACAACCGCGGGACTCATCCCTACCCATGGTCCATTAGGAGTATCACGAAAACCCGAATCGGCTGAGATGTCAGAGAAATTGAAATTGCCATCGCCTTGCAACAAATATGGCGTCACCGGTGTATGAAATGGTGCGCCGTGTAAATACAAGTCATATTCACCATCGCCAGTAAAATCGGCTGTCATCCCAATTCGACCACAAGGTATGTCATCTAAGGACACCACTTCGGAAAAGCCTTCTCCGTTGTTATTTTTGAAAATCTTCCCCGGATGAATCATGGATTGGTAGAATAAGTCATCCCAACCATCACCATCAAAGTCAACGAAAGAGTGGTTCCCGGGACTTTGACTTAAGTCGATACCCAAACTGTTTGCTTTGGGAACAAATGGAACGCCCGATTCATCTTCGGCAAAAATATCTTTGGCTCGTTCCACATAAAGCAAATCTGTACTGGCCTTGTCATAGAAGTTCTGCCCATACATGCTCAGTTCAACCAATGCCAACAATCGCTTGGCATCATAGGTACTGTCGGCAACATCCACCATCGCACCCTCGAGTTCTTGCACAGCACGAACGGCAAACGGATGAGCCGTTTCGGCCTGTCCCAAACGCCAATATGCACCGGCTAAAATATACGACAATGCCGGATCTGAGGATGTACCAGCAGGCTTGATGCCAGAATCCCCAAAGGTATCGATGATTTTTGTGTACTCACCCAAATGATGCAAAATCAAACCGTAATGCAACCATGCTTGGTCTTGATCGACCCCAGCCAATCCATTGATAATGTCTTCAAGGGCCGTCAAAACAGTGTCTCGATTGTCTTTGTATTGAACTTCCATGAAAAATAGATTGAGCAGTACGACTCGAGGTCCGGTACCCATATTCCAAAAGGGACCCAACAACAATTGCGTGTAGGTTTGGAGTACATCTTCAAACTGTGCATCGGCACCCAAGTCAATCCCGAACTTCGATCGCAACATCATCACATTCAAATCGGCAGTTTGCAAACAGGTCTGGTTGGTGTCGTTCAGTTCCCCCATCCAACTGTATGGCTCATCCCATAACGGATAACGATTGGGTTCCGTCTGTTGTTTGGCTTCAGCTGAGTCGGTGGGCTTTGAATTGCAAGCCAAAAGTAAGTAAAAAAGCATCTTTTCTATCCGTTGTTTATCATCAGTGTATCAAGAATAGTATGTGGTATTTATTGAATAATTTATATTAACACCACCCTACAAACATACAAACCATTAGTAACTGATCTGACTGCTAAACATAGGTTTAGAGCCACCATAATAATTGCAGTGTAAAATCAAAAGGGCTATGACAACACAAGCACCTTTGCATTCACTTTGGTAGGTTCCATGCTTGTTCTCTCTCTTTTCATCGCTTGCACCACTGAGCAACCTGTCGTCCAACCAGACATTACCGCACCAGAAGAACCCAAACCAACCACCAACACCGTTGAAGTCACCTCCACTGAATATGTCAGCCCCTTAGCCATCGAAGATAGTTCGGTCACCCTTACACTCCCCACACTGTCGATCAGTGATCCCAAAGAGAACTATTGCTACTTCCAAGAAATGCCCGAAGCAGAAATTGGAATGACTGGACTGCAGTTTTCTACCAGTGACAAGGTTCGTTTTATCACT
>CAKZLX010000467.1 GCA_937127265.1 uncultured Pseudomonadota bacterium | reverse complement strand
AGACAGACTTGGCACTGGCTGATTTGGGTTGGGGTGATCATCGTGTATTTTGTTGGGCTCTACACCTCCCCTGCATTCCCTTATATGACAACCTTTGTCGAAGGCTCCTTGCACTGGTGAGACAATCACATCCTAAGATTAAGAAAGATGGATGATTATTTGGCCAATTCAGCAATAAATTCTTTCAAGGAACCAGGTTGCAAATACAAATATTGCGCTTTATCAGTCTGGATTGTTTTTTGGATCAACAAATCACCATCCCGAATATTTAGCGTAAACTCGGGCATTTCAAGGTAATAACGGACCGAATACTTGGCAATCACCAATGAGGCTAGAATAAACTCCCTTTCCAATTCACCTTCAGATTCAATGGTAATGTTGATACTGGCTGAACGAGGTTGGTCTAACAAACGCCCTTTCCAAGACAAGACTTTGGCATCAATCCGCAAGAGTTTTAGACCTACATATTCAAAATCGACCCGTAAAGCATCCGATAAAGACTGTTCTGGGGTGACTTGTTGGGCATTATCCCGAAGCATCCCTTTGAGTTCAGACTCCAAAGTGTACAAGGCATCACTTTGAACATTCTTTGGGATGGGCGCATTGGTACTGCTATCATCCTTGTTTTGCACCACCACTGGTATATTTTCATCAGGAAAAACAGTTTGAGCTTCGGAGACCACAAAAGCACGAATGAAAAACAAAATGGCGGCGCCCGGCAGCACCAGAATCATCAATCGTATCCAAGAGAACTGACTTTTCGGAGGCACTTCATCAACCAACAACCCCATTTGATCTTTGATATCCAATTGGGGATTCCACCGTGGTTTGCTCGTACTATTGATACTCTGCTCCATCGTCTTGTATTTTGATGGTTCAGTTGGGGCCGGTCGTTTACTTACTCCACCGCTTTGAACCGACTCTTCCATCGAAGTAGAGTCGCTCATCGTAGAGTGGACAGGCTTGCTTCGTTGATACTCCCTTTCGATTTCGGCAAATGTAGGGCTGGTGGATGGTTTGGGCGTGTTGGTACTTGTAGGGATGGTTTTGGGTTTGGCAGTTGACTCTTCGAGGGGCAATACACTCTCCGAGCGACTGGGTGGAATAGTCCCATTGGAAGCAATCTGTTCTGTTTTCTCCACTGGCTTAGGTGGTAAGGGCTTCCAAATCACTTCTTCTGCCATGTCCCAAGTTTGCGTGGCAAAGATACCTTTGAGCATCGTGGTGTGACGTGCCTCTTGCCATTCCCCATCTACCTTGACTAAATCTGTACCGTTCAACTGCCCTGAACGCGCCCATTGTTTGAGCGTTTTGAGATCACACATTTCAGTGAACTCGGCATCTTTTTTTTGTACGGTTATTAGCATAAAGTCCAATTATCCTTTGATTGGTGTAGAGTCTATACGCATTTATTGACCACCAGGTCCGCCACCATTTGGACCACCACCAGGTCCACCCATTGTAGATACACCATCACAGGCCGTGTCAGCATTGTCAGCCACCGTGCCATAGAGTACAGGACCAGTAAAATAGGGAAAGGTGTAGGTAATATGGTAATGATATCCTAAATCATCGTGTTCATGACCATTGTACTGATCCAAGAATGCCAATCCACTGATGGAACAGTCCGCATCGTAATAATAATCTTCTTTGTAGAAGCCCGAAGTCGCTACAAAATCATTACCCGACATCGAGGTCACAATCTCTCCGGTGGTTGGACCATCCGATGTAGCGGCTACGGTTCCCAAAGAGGGGTCAAAGACATCCACCAGTAAACAAGAACGTTCACCTGTACCACCACAACCATAAGGGTCATTGGCATCATTGTAATCGCGAGCCACCCAACAAGATTGCGCCATACTGTTGTTAGCGACATACGGTCCATAGATTGGATATCCATCAGCTGCCACCCCATAGATACCAGAGTGTCCAGAACCATCTTCACCGATTTGCTCGACCAAACAATTGGATAAATCATGGTGATGATAATCCCCGTTGGCAGCGTGTCCTCGACAAGGTCCCAAATCGTATGCCTCATACTGCGCGGCAACATTCATCCAAATACCTTGGTTGTTGTATGAAGCACCATCAGACCAGTTATAAATGCTGACACCATTCACAAAGATGCCCAAGGCTCCCAATCCAGTTTCACATTCCTCTCCAGAAGACGCCGGACTAGGATTCAAAGGAAAATACAGTTCTTTATACTGGTTGGTTGGACAGACTGGGCCTGGTGGCCACCATCCATACCCTGCGCCTGTATCACAGTCTTGATTGGAATTGTAACCGACATCCGCACCAAAATTATAGGTAACGCCTGCTTGGGCAATTGTTGAACCGTTTTGAAAATCTGTATTGGCGTTGGGGCGTGCATTCAAAGCATCAATGTCTTCTTGGGAAAAGACCACCGTATAATCAGGAATCCCCGAAGTAGTGATCTTGAGATAATCGGCACCATTTTCATTCACTACGGCTGATGAGGCGATATTGACCACAATTCCTGCACCGTCTTCACGAAGCACAGAGGACACTGCATCTTCGGTGTTGTACATCCAGGCTTCACAAATGTCAGAACCCTCATAGACTGTTTCTGTACAACCATTTCCAGAAGTCACCAGTGCTTCTTCTCCATTTTTGTCTCCAGAACAAGCCATGAAAAAGGAAACGGAGAGGATTGCAGATGCGATTTTAGGGGTCATTTTGGCTCCAAAGTCCAAGTGGCGTTTTGTTGCAAATTGTACAATACCTGTAGGGCTTGTCGATCCGGATTGTCAACCAAATCGCTTGTACAGTCAATAGTTTCTAGCATATCCGAAACATCAATGTCGAGTGCGAATTTCAAATCGGGACTTTGAATAACCAATTCCTCAAAGGTAATCGGCAGGACCACCTCTGAGGGCACCGCTGTTTCTAGAATAAAATCGATTTGTTGCTGATCATCACCGGCTGTACACTGACCGGCGACATACACACTAAAGGTGGTCGAGGGTGTTGGTTCTGGTAAATCAAATGTGCCACCATCCCAACGTGCCCAAGTGAGTGCAAGGTGGCAAATCGACTGCTCAGGAAAAGAGATTGTGGTATCAATCGACTGGGGTTGCAATAAATCCAAATAGGTCGGACGATTCCAATGCGAGGGTATCGCTATTTCTGAATGTCCTGCAAGAGCACGAGGTAGAAAAAAGTCTTGTGGAGAATACCAGGAGGTTTCATTTGAACATTCTATAAATCGAATCGAATATAACACTGCAACTGCCGTATCGATCTCAAACATATCCCCTCTTTCATTCAAAAGGATGGGTGTATTGGAAAGTTCAAGGTGAATATCAACATTGGAAAAGAGAGGCTCAACCAATCCTGAGTCTTTTTTGATTTGCCCACAAGACAATACCCAACAAACGATGGCTATCATGATGATTTACTCGCCATACAGAGCCACCCTTTCACCCAGACTCCCCCACCTTGACGTAAATCTACTTCCCCCGATTTGTACAAGGATAAACCAATCTCATCGAACATCCTTTTCAAATGTCCAATATCATGGGTGTATCGACCCGTTGGCATCAATTGAAACCCTTCGAGGATATCACCATCACACTGTTCGATGGTAAAAATGACATCAGAAGAGGCTGAAAGATGAGGATGTAGTGCAGTAAAAAATGGTTCTAAATCGCCGATGTAGACCAAAGTGTCAGCAATTACTACCACATCAGGGGAAGAGTATATACTGCATTCTTGACTGTGTAGAAAAGAAAGTAAATCCGCTTTAATCAATTGCTGATAACATCCCTTGTCTTTGGCGCGATCCAGCATCTTTTGAGACAGATCAACCCCAATGAGAGTTTTGGTATAATCGGCAATCGCCACGCCCAACAACCCTGTCCCGCACCCCAAGTCCCAAATGGAACTGGCTTTTTGGGTACTGGAAAAACGGTTTTCAATTACCGAGGTAATCAATCGCGGTACCTGATAGTGTAACTTTTCCAACAAATGAGATTCAAATCGCTCGGCATAATCATCAAACAGTTCTTCGACATAGCCCTCCGGTGGCTGAGGACGATTGCGACCATAAAGGGCATCAGTTAGGTGTTGAACTTCTGGTGAACTGGCTTCTCTCGCTAACAAATCTGCTTGTACTCGTTCTAGATAGCCACGTACTTTGGCCATGGCATGCGGAGAATTTG
>CAKZLX010000466.1 GCA_937127265.1 uncultured Pseudomonadota bacterium | reverse complement strand
AACAGAATCTGGAAAGGTTTTTACCTTGAGAAACAAAGGGGTACCATTTGTCAATCGTCGTCATGGACGTGGGGACCAGTTGGTTCAAGTGGTGGTTTCCGTACCCAAGAAAATGACCACCGAAGAGGAGGCTCTGATTCGGAAGTTGGCTGATGTACAAGGCGAAAAAGTGGAAGACGCTGGTTTCTTCTCCAAAATTTTTGGCAAAAAATAGTCAGTGACATACATTGAAACAGATCACTGGATGAACTGTCGATGAGGAGTACAAAATGAATACACTGGGTTTGATGTTGTTTAGCGTTTGGAATTTTACCGCTTGTGGGTATGAGCGATTACAAAAACGATTGGATTCTCAAGAGTTTGATCACTGGTATGCTTTACGTGTGTATATGAGTGAAGACCAACGCAAAATGTATTTGAAATTCAAGACCCGTGAAGAACGTGATGCTTATTTAAAGCAACTGGGTTTGTGGGACACCTTTTACAGTTACGATGAAACTGAACGCGAAGAGATCGTGGCTGGAGATGTCAAGATTGGTTGGTCGAAGCAAAAGTTGGAAATGGCATGGGGGGCACCCTATTCTCGCAAAAAAGCCATTGGTCGAGCGGCTAGTCGTTCGGAACTCTACACCTATCGTTTTGAACAACAAGAAGACGGTTCGGTCTTGGTCTGGGAGCCAAACAGTAAAACAGTCTACAAAGCGGTTCGCTTGTTCGTTCGCGAAGTCATTATTGATGACGATGTGGTGATGGAAATCAAAGAGAAGGACGCTTCTTGGTAATTAATTCATCTTTTGGTCATCGTTCATGAATGACAAGTACCGGGTCTGTATCTAGGGTTTACAGACCAAAAAAGTCGTCAATCAAATCGCGCAAGGCATTTTGCATTTCAGGATCATCGCTTAGCGTTTCGACCAAGGTGGCATTGGTGGCATCAGCAATGGAGACTCCACCCTGAATCAATCTAGCGGTATGGAGAAGTAGACGCGTTGATGCCCCTTCTTCTAGTCCACGGTGGGTAAGTTTGCGAATTCGAGTGGCGAGACTCGCTAGTTTGGAAGCAATGTCGCTATTCACACCGGTTTCGGTGATCAGAATTTCGCATTCGGTTTCTTCTGTGGGATAATCAAAAGCAATCGAGGCAAAGCGTTGTCGGGTGGAGGGTTTTAGTTCTTTTAAGAGCGACTGATAGCCAGGGTTGTAGGAGATCACTAACAGAAAATTATCTGGTGCTTCCAATACGGTGGCCAGTTTGTCAATCAACAGACTGCGACGGTGATCTGAGAGTGGATGAATGGCCACAATGGTGTCTTTGCGGGCTTCAACCACTTCATCCAAGTATAGTATGGCCCCCATACGAACGGCGGCAGTCATCGGCCCATCTGACCACAAGACTTCATCGTTTTGAATGACATAGCGTCCAATTAAGTCCGAGGCCGAAAGGTCTTCGTGACAGGAAACGGTGATCAAGGGTAGGTTTAGTTTATGCGCCATGTAGGAAACAAAACGGGTTTTTCCACAACCCGTTGGTCCTTTGAGTAGAACAGGTACTTTCTGTTTCCAGGCGGCTTCAAAGATGCCGACTTCAGACCCACTTTCTGCATAGTAGGGTGCGTCAACGACTTTGAACTGTGTCGATTCCGGAGTGACGATTTTCATAGTGGATTTAGCGTTGGAAACTCAAGAACAAGGCACCCTTGTCGGTGTTGTTGTTGGTACCAAAGTACCCCCAGTCCGAGACCAACCAGTCGCTCATACCGTCGTCGTTTAGGTCACCGGGTTCGACACTGAGAATATTGCCATACATCGCATGACCATACTCATCATCGCCAACCACCATGGCGGCCAAATCTTGTTGGGTGTACATGGTTCCCGTTGGGGTTTGACTAGAAATCATCCAAGCCCGTCCACCACTGCCATTGGTCGAATCATCTTGTCCAAAGGCTACACCAACCTCCGAGATTCCATCTCCGTCCCAATCGCCCATTTGACGGAAGGTTGCGACAGGGCCACCGCTGGTTGGTACCATGAAGAAATAGGAGGCATCGTTGTTGGGATCCAAGTCTGCACCCTCTGTTTTCCAACTTTCGTCACCATTGAACATGTAGAGACCAGTAAAGTTTTCGTCTGATTGCGTAAAGAAAGCCCAGAATTCATCTTTGCCGTCACCATTCCAGTCGGGCATGATACCGCAAGCCGCACGCAGCATGTACCCATCGGCATTGGCGCTACCAGAACCTGCAGCCGAGACGATTGAGGTTGAGATGGTACTCATGGAAACAGAGGCGCCACCTGTATCGTAGCGTTGGTTGTTCCCCCAAATGACACTGGCGAAGGAAATGTGGTAACCAGAAGTGGTACTGGTGGTTCGGTGGTCACAATAGACGATATCTTCCAGTCCATCGCCATCCAAGTCTCCCGTAGAAGGCATGTGGCGCCAAGCGTTGTCATGGGTTCCAGTACTGGACAATCGAACATCTACATCGGTGTAACTAATGGTACCAGAGAGATTACCATCTCCATAAAGCATCCAATAATAGTTGTTGTTGCCGACATTGTAATGACCGAAAAGATCGCTCAAACCATCGCCATCCAAATCGACGTCTTGGGTGAGTCCATCTCCAAATCGTGCCCCAGCAGTTCCTTCGATGGTCAAGTAGGCATCGTCCAGATCTCCACCATATACCGCTTCACTTCCTTCCAATAAGTAGACTTTACCAGAACCACTGGAAGAACCTGGTGCACCAATCGCAAGGACTGGATAGCCAACCCCGGTGTCAGATAAATAGGAGAGTGAAGAACCGGCTTCATCTCCAGTCAACTGACCCGCAAAAATGTTGTAGGCATCCGAAACCGAAGACGTGGACAACACAGGAAAACTGTTTTGGGTCATCACTGCCACGCCACCTTTGCCTTGGTAGTTTTGCATTCCAACCAGCACATCATCTTTGCCATCCAAGTCAAGGTCACCAGTGGTGAGTGCCCAACCAGCACGGTCATTGGAGGAGGTTCCAGTAATGATTTGGTCTGTGTTCCACGCTGGTACTGGATAGTCCGCACTGCCATTACAGTCATCATCAATACCGTTGATTGCTTCGACACCATTGATGTTGATCAGGGGATCCAAATCATCACAGTCGGAACCACGCCCATGGAGTAAGGAACGACTGCCGTCGCGGTCTTGATCAAAGTCGTCATTGCCAGCACAATCAGAGTCGATACCGTCATACCAAGTATCGGGAGCTCCGGGGTACATGGAGGGATTGTTGTCTTGACAGTCTCCACCACCTTGAGAGATTTCGTCGTTCCAAACGACAGTTTGATAGCCATCGCCATCTTGATCATAGTCGTCGTCGCCTTCGCAATCAGAATCAATCCCGTCATACCATTCATCTTCCGCACCAGGATAGATGTCGGCATCTGAATCATCACAGTCGTCTCCGTTGGCTTCAATAGAATCGAACCCATCACCATCAACATCGGTAATGGTGTTTCCAACCACAGGGATCACCAATTGATCTTCATCGGGATCGTTGCTGACGATTGTAAGGGTTCCCTCTACGGTACTGTAAGAAGTGGGGATGAATTGTACAGTAATGTTGGTTTCAGCACCAGGATCCAATTCAAAACCACCCCCACTTGGAGAAGTGAATGGAGGCAGAGCGACGATGGATTGCACGATTAAGGTGGCATCTCCAGTGTTTTGAATACGAACAGACTCTGTGGAGAGGGAGCCGATGAGCAATTCACCAAAATCCACGGTGTCGACATTTAATTCGATGTTGGGTTCTGGAACGATGGGTTCAATCTTTTGTGGCTCTTCCCCGCAGGCCAACAATAGAACAAGACTACCAAATCCAAGACGATGAGCAGAAGGCATATTCAATTCTCCTAAAACAAACGATCTATGGCAACCGATGTGAACCATAAATCCAAACAATCTTCTATTTAGTATATCACATCGATAAAATTGCACACCCACAAGGGGCAATTTCCTTTGTGACCGATGATATTTTATAGAAATAGGGGGCTTAAAAGGAGCCTTCTTGTTTTAAAGAGTCGGTTAACTGATTAACCAATCCCAATTCAAAGACCGTCTTGGCGTGTAAAGCATCGGAGGCCTTTTGATCTGCGCAGTTCAGACGTCGAAAGTAGAGGTTGTCACATTCTTCACTTGGCCAGTCATAAAACTGTCGAAGAGGTAGGTTGTATTTGGTGAAGATATCGACCCAAAAATCCTGAAAAGCCAAGGCCTCATGGTGGTTGTCTGGTTGTACCACAAAGGCGATGGTGATCTTTGGATAGGTGTGTCCCAATTCTTGCCGTAAAGCAATGAAGTCAACGATGTTTTGATAAACTCGTTCACGACAGTCGCGTCCTTTGACTTCTTTGTAGACGGGTTTGGAAAAGGCATCAATACTGAAATGGACGAAGTTGAAGGTGTCAGAAGCCACAAAGGGCAATTCGCTCAATTGCAAGAGCAGTCGACCTCGTTCTTTGGAGAACTGTACAGCATTGGTGTGCAGTTTGAACTTTTCAAACAGTCGATTGTGTTGATTGATGGCAAAGGCATATTCCACAAAGAGATCAAATCGTGGATGAAGGGTAGGTTCTCCAAGCCAGTGGGGGCAAAGATGTACGGGTTCGGGAAAGCCAGCAAGGTTTTGCAAACTTTGTTGCCATGTGTTGAAGGCCATAAATTTTTTGGGTGCACCGTGAGCATCAGAACGCATCGATTGTGAACACATCTTACACTTAATATTGCAATGGTCTGTCAGTTCGAGATTGATGGTAATCGCCATTAGGTATTCTCGCGTTGCATGGATTGAATCAGTGTACGTACACGCTCTTGTCCCAGCAAAAGATGGATTTCTCCCAGACGGGCTTTGATGATATTCAGTGCGGCAACAGCCCCTTTTTGAAAGAGGGTGTCTCCAGTTTCTAACAACAATTGAATCGCTTCGGCTTCTTTTTTGCGAATCAGCAGACAACTGGCACGGGTATTTCGAGCAGTGGCGAGGGCGATCCAGTTGTGTCGTTGAACAGCGGCTTCTTCAATGGAGATCGAGAGCGCTGAAACTTGGGCTATTTTTCCTTGACCAAACCAGTACCCAGTAAGAATGAGACCCTGAGCAATGGTGACCACGTGATGTTGGTGTAGGATAGAGCGTTGTACCGATAATTGAAGCCAAGGCAAGGCTTTTTGTGGATTGCCCTGTCGTAGGTGAAAGTTGGCAAGGATTGCGATCCAATGGATGTGTTGAATGGGTTCCTGTAGGGCTTCGGCGACACGGATGGCTTGTTCTAGGTACTGTTCTTGGATGGTGGTATTCAGATCTCTCCGTGCGCAAGCGATACCTTGTCCCAAAGCCAACAATAAATCCTTGGAGGCTGGATAGGCAGACAGAGATTCAATGGCTCGGTGCCAATGTTCCGATTTATCATGTTCAATACAGACTGCGGTTAAGAACAATACGTCGGGATTATCGGGTTGCTGTTCGAGCCAAGCCAATGCCTTTTGTGTGTGACCAGTGGCGATCCATTGTCTGGCGGTCTGAATGTTCATTGCTCTTCCTTTGATGAAGGTGCTTGAACGCTGGAGGCAAAGGTCATCAGGGCCCATTTCTTTAAGGATTGTAAACTGTGGTGGCAGTCCAAAATGTCGGCTATGGCAGTATCCAGTATGGCTTGTTGTTCAAATATTCGTTGATCGATACTCGATTCGATTTGTTTACCTGCACGGATGGCTTTACGGGCAATTTTACGAAGCATATCGTCGCAGTGGGTTAAAATGGACAGGATCGGAGCGGTCGGAGATACTCGATGCACTGCTACAGAGGCTGTTGCCATTTCGACCTGTGTACGTCCAAGTGCGTTGAGAACGTGGTTGGTGGATTGTAAAACAGGTTGTACCATTTTGGCTGTTACAATTGGTTCCATCGGTGGTGCAAAAGGGTTCGCCCCTGTGTATTCGGCCAAAATCATATCCAAAGAGGCCAGCAGTTCGTCTTCTTCAATGGTTTCTTCAGGGGGAATATCCAAACTGGGATGTAAAAAAGCCATCTCGACCGGCAATATCTTTTGTAAAGCGGCACCACCCAAAACACTTGGCTTGGGTAGGGGGCCAGATGCATCGGGCAAAGAGGTCTGTCGCAATGCCTGCTGGGCAATTTTGGGAGCGTGCAGTTCACCACGTTGCGCCAAGTTTCGAGCGACGTCGCGACAATGTTTCCAGACATTTTGATGCAATGATAGTTGTACCGCGACATCGACTTGTTCAGGCGGACCCTGCATCACTTCAGCACAAACACTCAACGATGCCAGTCGGCCAATCGCGGTTGAAAACCCGCCTTGTGGACTCAGTAAGGTGGGATCTGGTGCACCCAACATGCCGCCCCAAGAAGCCACCAGTTCATTACCAGACTCTTCGGACAAAAATTTCCCCAGTTCCACCGGTAAGCGAATGGGATCATCAAATTGCTGACGGAAGCGTAACTCTTCTGGTTTAAGGGAGTGACCGATCAAAGCCGAAAGGTTGCGCAAACCCAATTCGGGTGCCATGTAGCGAGAGTCGCCAGTTCGAGCACCTTGTTGAGGGGAGGGAAGAATGTCATCCAATACTGGAGCGGGTGGTGGAACCGCGGGTTTGTCGCTCATGGTTTCTTTGGAATCGATGATTTCAGTGACCCGTTTTCGTTTTTTTCTTTTGCGTTTGATCATCACGGGGTCGTCATCACCACCATAAAAATAGTCTTGGGCCCATGGGTCATCTTCATCGTTAGGTCCATCGTCGGTGCCACCTTTAATAGAGGCTCCATGTTCGACATCAAGTTCCATGTCTTCTTCAAAATCTTCATCGTACTCTGCATTTTCCAAATCAGAGAGTGTCGATTCGATGTTGTTTAAGCGATCCAACAGGTCTTGAATGGCTTCATTGCCACTGTGCATTTGCATGCGGGCGGCTTTACTATTGTCTAATTCGCTCCCTTCCTCATACTGTTCGGGGGCTTGAATCTGTTCTTGAAGTTGTTCGGAAAGTTTATTTCGTTGCTGTTCAAGGGAGCGATGTTGCTGACGGGCATCTGCGGGCATGAATTTTCACTGCAAGAGTTTGACAAAATAGGATACTCATAACATGACCAATCAGTTTTCCATTGACAACTCTTGAAGTGGCAATATTTCACATGAAACAATGTGTGTAGGAAAATAGAATCGACAAATTGATGTAAGGAGTATCGAGAATGGCTCGACAGACTGAAATTCTAGGGATGAAGGTGCAACGAGAGTACAAAGGTCCAGCGGCAAGACTGGTTGAACTTCTCGATGACAACGATCGCAATTACGTTGGAATTGTCTTTTATGAGCAATTTCGCAATCATTCTGCCCTCACCAATTCTTTGGATGGATTGATGGGTTTTCTACAGTGTCCAGTAGCTCGCGGGATTACACCGCTACACAGTTATGGCTACGAACAGGGTGCATTTATTTATGAAACGGGCAAGTGCAAGTCTGTCGCCGAATTGATTCGTCAAGCCAGTGATTTAGGGCTGAGTCCTGGCCCTCGTGCTGGGTTGGAATTGATGGTCCAATCGATGGAGATTTTACAAGGCGCCCTTCGAATTGCTGAGGAATATGCCATTTTTTCACATGGTGGTCTGACCCCTTGGCGTTTGATGATCCGTTCAGACGGCAAATTACAAATCATCGGTTTTGCGGTTCCGCAAGTGGAAGTCTTGGACTATAAAGCGAATCCAAATCTGATTCCTTCAGAAGATTCCTTTCGCTATGCACCACCAGAGCGCATGGAGATGGATGCGATGGAGGATTTCTCCAGCGATTTGTTTGCACTGGCCTTGATCGGTTTTGAAATGATGACTACCCGTCCGATGTATGATGGTTCGATTTCAGCCATTCAAGAGTCAGCACAACGGGCAGATGTTTCGATGCGTTTGAATCAAGCGATGGTGTCTGGTTGGCTCGATCAGTACACGCACGACTTTTTGGATCAATGTTTGCGATTGGATCATGATGATCGCTTTGCGCAATTGTCCCAAGCCATTAGTGCCGGTAAAAATCTTTTGCGGCAACCCCATTTACAAGGCATGTCGTTGTTTGATTTGATGTCGGCGTGCAGTCAACAAGTGCTGCGCCAAAGTCAAGACGTGGAAACCTTGGATGTGGCCACGGCAATGTTTGATCGCAATGCCTTGGCTCCGGAACTGTTGGAGATGGAAGCCGACCGCAAACGGCAAAGGCTCAAAGAAGTAACCCTTGGAGAACCTTTAGAGGAAGTATCTGAGGTGGAAGAAACTAGAAATGCCACACCTGAACCAGAAAAGTCGACTGAGAACTTGTTGGACTTGTTGCGCCAGTCCAGTATTTCCAAGCCGGTGATGCCTGAAATTAAGACGCCTCCCCCAGAAAAGGAAAAGCCCAAATCGGGGTTGCAAAATGATTTGTTGTCGGCTTTGCGATCGAGTGTTTCCAAGCCTGTAGAACAAGTGTTGGAACCTACGCCTCCGAAATTCACACCACCAACGGAGAAGGTTCCCGAATCTACTCCAAGTGCCAGTACAACATCGAAAGAGAAAGCCAATAAACTGGCCTCGTTATTGACGACATCTACCCGTACCAGCTCACCAACGGAACCGGTTCGTACACCGTCTATCCCTTCAGAATCCAGCCCAACGCCAGAGAAGAGCGACACCAGTCAAAAGTTAGCCTCGTTATTGAGTCAATCCAAGAGAAGTTCTTCCCCAAAAGTGGAAGAAGTGGCAATCGAAAAGTCCATCTCGCAATCTATACCTGAACCTGCAGATAGTAGTGAGGTGACTGTTCAGTCAACGCCCCCTGTATCCACACCACCGTCAAAAAAGGCATTGCCTTTTGAAACCGAACCCATGTTGGATACCGATTTTGGAGAAGGCTTAGAAGATGATGTTTTGGATGATGACGATTGTGCCACCGCGATTATGACCCGCCCAACAGCAGCCAGTCGAACCCCTAAGCCACCACCATTGAGTCCATCTTCGGTAACCCACAAACAGAAATCGTCCGTTAAATCGAATCCACCTACCGCTACCAAAATAGAACCTTCATTTAAAGACTCGGCAACAGTAGAGGTTACCAAGCCAACCGTGTCGCAACCTGAACCAAAAAAGGTTGTGAACGTCTCAACAACCGTCGTGGGAGATTTGCATTCACTGTTTGGATCACCGATACCACTGCGCTCTTCAGTGCCAACGGTGAATGCTCAAAAATACAAGATATCTCTGGGTGCTGGTAGAGGGAGCATCAAACAGGTGTGTTCGCCTGAAATTACAGGTTCGCAATTGGTGGCGTTGTTTCTCTGTCATCGTTTATTACCAATGCGCATGGATTTGTCTGGCCAGATGACCAGTTGTTATCGTTTGTTGGAAAAGGGGGAATTGGTTTCTGGGCAACGTCGATTGAATTCTTTTGCGTCTACTTCTTTGATGCTGGGGTCGGTTCCTTCTCGTACCTTGTTGATGCCGGTGGAGATTCATGGAACAGAAGGTTTGATTCAGTTAACCACACCAATCAACTGGATTGTGTCATTTGGATCGATGATTGATTATTTGGTATCATGGTTGCGTTTATCAGCGACAGGATGGCAGGTGTATGTCAACCAGCAGAAAGTAGATGTGCACGACGTACTCTTTGATGTGTACCAAGAAGGCGAACCCTGTACAATTGTGTTGCGTCAACGTACATAAACCAAAATGACGATTTGAAGAAAGGATAAGGACCATGCAACAACGTTGGGACATTGAAGTACAGTTTCGATCACGGAGTATGCCAACCCATAAACCGTTTATTTACAAAGGTCCGCAGATTAGTATTGGTTCTAATCCTGGGGTGGGAGGGATGCAGTTGCCGAATCCCGCGATTGCACCGATTCACGCACGGATTGAATGCTATGTTGGGCATCAGGTGATGATCCATCCAATCCAGCACAATGAAGTGCGCGTGGCTACCCATGAAAATGAAGATTGGAGTCGCATCGATCCCATTTACAAGCCTGTTCCCTTGATGCCGGGTGTTGCGATTTATATTGGTCCGATTGGACACGGGGTGCTCTTTATATTTTTACAAGCCAAAACCTTTGCTTGGAAAGCGGACGCCTTGTCTTCAGTGGTCGGTGAAGATGAACAAATCGATATTTCCTTAGCCCACAACACCAAAGCCAAGAACATTCGCATTAGTAAATACCCACCTTGGTTTTACCCGACTCTTTTCGGGATGGTCACCATTACCACGATCGTTATGGTGGTACAGGTCCTCAAAATATTTCAGCCGGCGCCACCGATTCTCGGGCCCAAGTTTGAAGGGTATAATCACGAAGAGATCGTCGATGTGGATGCTCCAGTTGAGCCTTCCGTTTTGGCTGGCTTGCAGGCTCCCTTTGAGGATTTTGTGATGCGGGTCAATGCTGACAAGATGGAAGATGTGGGTGTGCGTATTTCTGGTTTGTCCAACAATCCAAAACTATGGGACCAACGTTTGTTTAATGCCGTAGCCAACCAAGTCAAAAAAAGTTCTAGTTGGGGTGGTTTTTGGAAACGATTGGATGTGGTGAAAGAAGACTATGCAGTGGTGGTTGATGCCCTCCGAGAGGCCGAATTACCCGAGGTGCTCGCTGGTATTCCCTTTCAAGAAACACAGTACAATGCCATTCGTGTTTCGGCTGTGTGTGCGGCCGGTATTTGGCAGTTTATGCCAGAAACAGGGCATCGAATGGGACTCAAAGTCAAAGATTGTAAGATGGGACTCACCGGTAAACTCTGGAGTCCAACAGAACTGTCCCCACCGTATTCGGTCAAAAGAGATGCCGAATATGTTACCGTGAATGCCAATGGAGAACCCAGTTGTCGGATTGGCTCTTATTCAAAAGGTTCGTATTGTCGTGTAGATGATCGAGTAGATACCGAAGCCTCTACGCTGGCAGCCATGAAATTGATGAAGGAAACATTTGATGACCCAGAACTGTCGGCTTCTGGTTCAGTGGTGCAAGCCACGATTTTGGCGCACAATGCTGGATATGACGACTCGAATTATTTGGGAAAAGTCAAGCGCAGTAATGTACTGCCGGCTTACCAACGCTATGTCAAAAAGAAGAATCATGGTGCTCATTTTTATGGTGACAATCTCTGTCATACCGACGAGCCAAACTGTAAGTCCTATTTGCCAGAAGAAACCCAACATTATGGGTATCGTGTGATCGCCTACCACATTCTTGCAGTCTGTTATTACAGTAAAAACTATCCCAACCATAAAGTTTTTGGAAAGTGGAAACCCTATCGAGAAGGGTATTGTAAAGGGATTCATGCTCCTGAAAAGGCGGAATTATGAAACAATGGTTTACTATTCGTTCGTGGCTGGTGTTGGTGGGCATTTTGGCGATGGGAGGCTTAAATGTCTTTCTGATATCGCGTGAACATATTGAAACCGCGATGGTTGAAGAAAATGAGATTGAATATGACGATCGCTTGGGAGATTTGGTATACAGCAAGGCCAATCGTGAAAGCAACTTAGAGGCCTTTGGTTTGAATCCTGATCAAATAAAGAGTAGCAAAAAGTACTTTCGTCGTTATGAAAAAATGGAGTCACAGATTCGAGCTCGATTGAAAAAAACAGACGTGACCAATTTAAGTGATGTCTTTTGTGCTCGAACTGATGAAATCCGTCCACGATATGCTGGTATTGAGTATTTGTTAATCGAAGAAAAGGGAGAGCGTATTGTCTGGAATCCCAAGGCCAACAATAGTTTTGAACCACAAGGTTGGGCGGCTTCGATATCGTTGGAAACCATCTACGAAGATATTGAAAAAGGACGGATCGAATTGCCAGCCAGTACCGTCATGGTAGTCACCGCATTTGTGTCTGGGAATGAGAACCTGTTGATTTCGCGTCAAGAGCCATGGGGTCGTTCAGGACGTTCTTGGGATTGGGAAACAGTGCAAAACCAGCAATCTAAAGCCTTATCCCGAAGTGTTGAATACTTGTCCATTTTGCACTACCTGATTGAGATTGCCAACGGTGATGATGGAATCTGTCAATGAGTATTGATCGTATCTTTTGGGGTATCAACGGAAAAAATGGGCGATATTACGGAAATTATTGTTGAGGTGTGATAGGATATTGGTCTAATCTATGGTGGATGAGATATAGAGATATACAAACCGATTTGTTTTGCCTAGCAGTCCTATTTTGTTGAGATGATCACATGGAAAAAAGACGATTTCGATTTTTGAAAAAACTGTCTGAGGGTACCTTTGGAAAAGTGTACTTGGCCGAGATTATTACCGACAGCAAGTTTTCAAAAGTGGTAGCCATTAAACTATTGCACGCAAAATGGGCTGATCATGATGAAATCATCAAACGTTCCAGAGATGAAGCACGTGTTTTGGGTCGTTTACAACACCGCAACATCATCAAAGTGGAAGGGTTAATTTCCATTGGTGGCAAGTGTGCCATCATCATGGAATATTTAAATGGGGTAGATCTCAAGACCCTCATTAATTTCTGTGCCAAAAATCGCATTCGCATTCCACGTAAAGTCATTTTTGAAACCATCTCATCAGTGGCGTCTGCTTTGGATGCCGCTTACAACCGTCCACCTCTACAAGGTGGGGATCCACTGCGTTTAATCCATCGCGACATCAAACCGTCCAATATCATGGTGACCGTGGAAGCCGACGTCAAAGTATTGGATTTTGGAACCGCCCAAGCCAAGTTTGAAGATCGGGAAGCCGAAACCCAAGCCTTAGCCTTTGGATCTGCTGCCTATATGTCCCCAGAGCGTTTCCTTGGTGACGAAGATCGTCTGTCTGGGGACGTGTATGCTTTGGGTGTCACCTTGTATGAATTGCTGTACCAAGGTCGTTACGGTAAAGCCAATGTTCGCCAAGAGAAGTATTACGAAGAGCAAGGTCGTCGCTTGGAAAAGTTAGACTTGGAAGATGTGAGTGATGAACTGGCGGCGCGGATTCATAAACTATTGGAAGGCATGTTGAGATGGGAAGAGTCTGAACGTCCTTCATTGGCACACATTCTTCAAGAAACCGAGGAGATTGCTCAAGAAGTCAACGATGGCTCATTGAAACTCTTTTGTCGAAACACGGTTGAAAAGTGCAAAGAAACCTTAACCAACCCCAATGCACAACCGGATGCCCTCGAAAACCAAGTGTTGTTTGAGGATGGTTCAGAAAGTTTTTCGGATCCACTTCCAGAAATGGATCCCGATATTCAAAGCAGCATCTCTTTTCCGCCACCGATTCCAGTGGCTCAGGTTACACCGCCACCGCCCAGTGCTGAGCCAACGGTGGACTTGGAATTAACCAAGCCTGAATTGGAAGACACCTTGAAAGTGCAGTCTGATGCGGTACAAAAAGCCAAATCTGCCCAAGCGGAGCAGGCGGTGAACGCTTCGAAAGCAGTTGTTGGTGCGGGTTCACAGTCTAACACTTCCACCTCTACAAAATCCAAAGCACCTACTTCATCCAAAAGTGCAATGCCGATGATACTGGGTGGGGGATTGTTGTTGTTGTTATTGGGAGGTGGCGTTGGGTATTGGTTTATTTCACAATCTTCAAAAGGTACATCGGAGACAAGTTCGGAGAACGGTACCCAAACTGATGAAGGTTCTACAAAGCCAAGCATTCCAAAAGGGGACCCAGGAACAGCCAAAGACCTCGGAGCAGATACCGGTACACGGGTGGTTTTGACGGCTCCTGATAATCAAGACATCTTGATATCATTAAAGCAAAAGTCCTTTGAGTATGATTGGAACGGCGAAGGACAAATGGAACTCACTAACGTTCCAGCTGGTAAACTTCGAGCGACCATTTCTCGAACTGGGACGCCAGATGAACGCTCGCAAATCTTCATTCAAAAGGGAAAAGATTGCACCTATACTTTGCAAACTGGAAGCGAACTGCGCTGGAGTGAATCGTGTTCTGGGGAATAGTATCGGTTCTATTGTGTATTGCTTGGGCAGATGAATCCATTGCAACGACCAGTGATGATAGCAACAGTATAGATCCTGTCGAAGCCCAAAGGAACATGATTGATCATAGCGCTGTGCTGACAGCGTTACAGACTGGTGATGCCAAAGGTGCTCTCAAAGAGTCTCAACAAGTACGCAAATCTTTGGATTGTCCTCAACGGGTACCCTTGACGGATGATTTGGCCCGATTGTATGTTCATCGAGGATATGCTGAGCAGTTGTTGGGAAAAGATGAAAAAGTGCAATTGGCTTGGGAACAGGCTTTCGCCATTGATCCCAATGTGCAAATGGATAGTCGTATCTTGGAGACCCTGTCTGCGGACGAACAAGAAAATCTGCTGAATCATTTCGAGCAAATTCGACGGTTGACAGAAGCCCAAGGTGTGTTGGACCCAAATATTCCGGAGAATCTTGGTGATGCCAAAATTTTTGTGAACGGACGAGCATTGGATGCGGGACAAGGGGTAAAATCCGGCGAGCACTTGGCACAGATTGTCTGTCCCACAGAGGGCTTACAATCCCAGTGGACGACTTTTGATGAGCCATTTGATTGGTTTGGGATGTGTCTTTCTGGTGTGGACACTACAGCCGAACAGGTCGAAGAAGATTTCTTTGGAGGAGGGTTATTTGGAGAGAGTCAAGAAGATACCTCTCAATACTTTAACCCAACCCCAACCTGTACCGGTGGTGGTTTTACCTTACCCTCACTATCACTTTCCTTGCCGTCTTTGGAAGGTGTTGATCAAACGACGATGATCACTATGGGCGGTGGCATGGGACTGGTTTTAGCAGGCGCAGGAACCTATTATGCTTGGGTTGTACCAGCATTTGCCAATATTGAATCTGCCAGAGCCCGTGTGAAAACCCAATCGATTACCCAAGAAGAAGCCGATCAAGTATCCAAAGCCTTCAATATGGCACGGTATACCACCTTGGGCTTGTTGGCTACGGGCACTGCCCTCACAGGATATGGAACCATTTTGACAATACAAAATACTTCCGTACAGGCAGGAGTCACCCCTGGATGGATTGGTTTGAGTGGACAGTTTTAAATTTGTTGCTAGCCTGATAATACCCTGATCAGGGTCCAATTTTTCAACCATGAAACGGTATTGATTGTCTAAAAGATTCGACAAAGTTCGACAAAGAGATTGCCAAGAATCCCTCGGACCGGTCCTTATGGTCTTGGGGTTATTGAGGACCTTGGGTGCCTGGAATCGGTGCAGGAGCAAAGAAGTCACGTTTGGTGGAATTGAGATCCAAACCGCTACGATCATTATCCGGTATCAACTGACCAGCCATTTCAATCACCGCAAAGTATTCGCCAGCAGACGGTTGGCCATCTCCATTTTTATCGACTAACAATTCCAGAGCAACAGCAC
>CAKZLX010000465.1 GCA_937127265.1 uncultured Pseudomonadota bacterium | reverse complement strand
CCACCGGTGACAATCAACCCCACACCACCTTTGGCACGTAAACCAAAGAAGTGCGCCATTTTTGAAAAGTCCTTTTCTTCTTCAAGTCCAGTGTGCATTGAGCCCATGATGATGCGGTTACGTAAGGTGGTAAAACCAAGGTTCAACGGTTCGAAGATCGATGGATAGGTAGAGTGGGACATAGTGTTCTCTTGGCTGTAAAGGATTTGGTCAAAAAATGGTTGGGATCTTTTTGATTGGGGGGCAACATTGTATATAGGATCTGTAAGTTGATTTACCAAGAGATACCACTGTGCAATAAATTTTGAAATTTATTTCAAGGTGTTCAAATACAAACTTTTCTATCCGAAAATGAGCCCTCAATTCTTCTGTTGGAGACATCACAAAATGGAAAAGTTTGCCTATTTTGTTGACGAGTTCGAGAAAAGATAGCAATATTCACCAAAACCATAACCAAGGAAACAAACACTATGGGAAAATCATTAGTCATCGTGGAATCACCTGCTAAAGCCAAAACAATCTCTAAAATACTCGGGAAAGACTTTGTTGTTGAAGCCAGTATTGGGCACATTCGAGATTTACCAAAATCGGCAAAAGAGATCCCTGCCAAGGTGAAGGGGCAATCTTGGACAAGGTTGGGAATCAACATCGATTCCGATTTTGAACCACTGTACGTTGTCTCTGAAGGAAAAAAGGCACACGTCACCCACTTGAAAAAATTGTTAAAGTCTGCGGACGAACTCTATCTCGCTACCGATGAGGACCGTGAAGGAGAAAGTATTGCTTGGCACTTGATGGAAGTCTTAAAACCAAAAGTTCCTGTAAAACGCCTTGTCTTTCACGAAATCACTCCAAAAGCGATCAAGCATGCCTTGAGTAACGTCCGAGATATCAAAGAAGATCTGGTTCAAGCCCAAGAGGTACGTCGTGTTGTAGATCGACTGTTTGGTTATCAAGTATCTCCTTTATTGTGGAACAAATTGAAAAATCGCAATCTGAGCGCCGGTCGTGTACAGTCGGCAGCACTTCGGTTGACTGTAGAACGTGAAAGAGAGCGGTTGGCTTTCATTTCTGCGGATTGGTGGTCTGTGGAAGCCCTATTGCAAGCCAGTGGTAAGAAGTTTAAGGCACGTTTATCTTCATGGGAAGAGCAATCGATTGCCAATGGTAGCGCTTTCAATGATAAAGGTGTGTTGACCCGCAATAGTTTGGTTCTCACAGAAAGTTTGGTTGCCGATATTCAAAAAGCCATTGAAGGTCAAAATGCAACTGTGGACTCCAAGACCACCCGTGGGTTTACTGAAAAACCAAAGCCGCCTTTTATTACCTCTACCTTACAACAAGAGGCCATTCGAAAGTTGCGATGGACAGCCAAAAGAACCATGCAAGTCGCCCAACGGCTGTATGAAAATGGTTGGATTACTTATATGCGTACCGATTCTAAAAGTTTGTCTGAACAAGCGATTGAAGCAGCACGTAGTCTGATTACCCAAAATTACGGGAAGCAAAATCTACCATCAAAAGCAGTCATCTACAGCAATTCAAAAGATGCCCAAGAGGCTCACGAAGCGATTCGCCCAGCCGGTGAAAGTTTCAAAAGTTTATCAGCTGCCGAATCTCAATTGCCTCGCGATGAGTATCGACTGTATGAATTGATTTGGAAACGCACAGTAGCCTCTCAAATGCTACCTGCCAAAGGGGAACGATTGACTGCCAAGTTCTCAGTCGACAAAGCCATTTTGACTGCCACGGGTAAGAGCTATACCTTCCAAGGTTTTCGATTGGCCTATGTCGAAGGGGCTGATGATGAAGAAGCCGCTTTGTCTGAAAAAGAAATTATTCTCCCAAACTTTGCTGAAAAAGATCAGTTGCCGGTCGTTGAGGCGAGTGGAGCAGGTCACAGCACCAAGCCACCTGCGCGGTTTACCGAAGCCTCTTTGGTGCAAGAGTTGGAAAAGAAGGGTATCGGTCGTCCGTCCACCTATGCCAGTATTATTGAAAATATTGTAAATCGAAAGTATGTCTTTAAAAAAGGCTCGGCATTGACACCTAGTTTTCGAGGAATGATTGTCATTCGTGCCTTGGCCAACTGTTTATTGAAGTCGCGGCGAAGAGTTGAGTATTCACCCCACGCGATTTTATTGAGCCATTGTCCTTCCTCGGAATCAGATTCAACCCACCCCTGCGGAGAGGTGAACAAGTGGTTGAAACTATGATCGATGCTGCCGAGGGCCAGAAACGAGTCGATTGGGTAGCCGATATCCGTCATAGCGTCTGACACGGACAAGACGTCGTAGAAACTTCGTTCGTTGCGATGGCACGTGGTGCATTGGTTCGTTTTGCAGGCAGAGTCACCCGTGTAGGGGCGGCTGCGTTCGTTTTCGTTAATGACATAGCCACGGATGAGCGGGTGTTGATTCGTCGCGTCGATC
>CAKZLX010000464.1 GCA_937127265.1 uncultured Pseudomonadota bacterium | reverse complement strand
GAGGCGAGTCTAATTCAGAGATTGGTTTCATGCTGTCTTCCAGTGGTTATTCTACAACCCAAGTGTTGTCGGAGTACAACAGTTTGGCAATGTCGGAATTGGGAGATTTTGCTTTGGCTTGGGTGATTTGTTGGTGGGCGTGAACCTCATAGCATTCACGTTGAACCCGATACAACACACCAAATGCCACCGGCCATTTTAAGCGAACCAGCATGGTTGCCAGTGCCAAGTTGGTTTCATCATGGACCAAGATATCTGCTTCTGTGATACCATTTTCACCCAGTGTGACCACTTCTAGATTGAGTGTTTTGGAATTGAGGCGCAGCCCCTGTGTCCCTTTATTGAACAAGAGGGGTTTACCATGCTCGCAGTATAAGGCGTTGATTTTTCGCTCTTTTGGTTTACGAACACTATCGAAAGCCCCTTCATTAAAGATGTTGCACTCTTGAAAGATTTCTACAAAAGAGCAACCTTTGTGGTTGTAGGATTCATGCAGCATCGCTCGCAAATGTTTGACATCCAAGTCCATGGTTCGGCAAATAAAGGTGGCATCAGAGCCCAAAGCCAACGCACAAGGTTCGACTGGATGATCGACAGAGCCCATCGGTGAAGACTTTGTCTTTTTACCAATTTCTGAAGTGGGAGAGTATTGTCCCTTGGTGAGCCCGTAGATACGATTGTTGAACAACAGGATTTGCATATCCACATTGCGACGCAGCGCGTGAATGAGGTGGTTACCACCGATACTTAGGGCATCTCCATCACCAGTAATCTGCCACACCGACAAATCTGGGTTGGCCAGTTTGACACCAGTTGCAAAAGCAGGTGCACGACCGTGGATGGTGTGAAAACCGTACGTGTTCATATAATAGGGGAAGCGAGAAGAGCATCCAATCCCACTGATGACCGCGAATTCATGAGTGGGACGACCAATTTCTGCAAATACCGTTTGGACCTGTGCCAAGATGGCATAATCGCCACATCCCGGACACCAACGGATGGTCTGATCGGACATGAAATCTTTTTTGGTTAGTTTTATGGGGTCTGTCATAGTGTCTCCAGCGTGATTAGGAGGGCTGAGTAAAGAATAGATTATAGGTGTTTGGCAAAGTGTTCGCGCAACTCATGAATATAGAACGGTTGCCCTTGGATTTTGCTGATGCAGTCCATTTCAATCGCATACTCACCTTGTAAATAGCGTTTGAGTTGTCCCAAGTTTAGTTCGGCTGTGACCACCTTGTTGGCCTTTTCCAATACCGAGCGCAAGTTGGCTGGGAGTGGGTTGAGCCAGCGTAGATGAACGTGCCCGATTTTAGAACCAGCGTTGTATTCTTCGGTTACTGCGGAACGAACGGCACCAAAAGGAGAGCCCCAAGTGACCACCAGTAAGCCATCATCATGCCCAAAGACCTCAATATCATCGATGACCGATTGAATCTTATCGACTTTGGCTTGTCGGACGTGGGACATATTTTCATGGTTGCTTGGATCGTAGGAAACGTTTCCAGTTCCATCTTCCTTTTCCAATCCTCCAATACGGTGATCTAGTCCTTCAGTACCAGGAATAGCCCAAGGTCGCGCCAATGTTTCTGGATTGCGTTGATAGGGGAGGAATGCTTTACCATCTTGACGAGCGGGTTCAAAATCTGGTGTGATAGATGGTAGGGTGCTAAGGTCTGGTAGTTTCCATGGTTCAGAGCCGTTTGCCAAATACCCATCGGTCAATACCATCACTGGCATCCGAAATTCGACGGCGACTTTTGCGGCTTCAATGGCTACGTTGAAACAGTCGGAAGCCGTACCGGCGGCAATCACAGGGATTGGAGATTCTCCATGACGACCAAACACCGCAATGTTTAAGTCGGATTGCTCTGTTTTTGTGGGGAGACCAGTTGAAGGACCACCACGTTGAATGTCGACAATCACCAAAGGTAGTTCGGTAATGGTGGCAAGACCGATCGCCTCTCCTTTGAGGGCAATCCCAGGACCCGATGAGGTTGTAATCGCCAATGAACCACCAAAAGCGGCACCGATGCTGGCGGAGATGGCGGCAATTTCGTCTTCGGCTTGGAAAGTCAGAACATTGTGTGACTTGTATTTTGACAAGAAATGTAAAACGTCGGAAGCAGGTGTAATCGGGTAGGCACCTTGAAACAGTTGGAGACCCGACAGATGACCGGCGGTGACAAAGCCCAATGCCAATGCGTGATTTCCAGTGATGTTTCGATAGACCCCAGGCTCAAGTTTTGCAGGTGGGATTTCGTAGTTGTTGGGTAAGATTTCCAAGGTGTCGGCAAATGACCAACCGGCTTCAAGGGCTTTGTGGTTGGCAGTGGAATAGGGTGGTTTGAATTTGTTGTCAATCCATTCTTTGGTGTGCTTCATATCTCGACTGTACAACCAATAGCACATACCCAAGGCGAAAAAGTTCTTACACCGGTCCGCTTCTTTTGTTTTGAGACCGGTATCTTCAACGGACGCTTTACTGAGGGATGATAGAGGTACTTTGACCACTTGATAATCATCCAAACTACCATCTTCCAAAGGATTACTGCTGTATTCGGCGAGTTCGAGATCACGTTTGCCAAACTTATCGGTGTTGACAATGATCATCGCACCGGCTTTGACCGAAGGCAGATTTGTTTTTAAGGCAGCGGCATTCATGGCAACCAAGACAGAAGGGGAGTCTCCTGGTGTTAAGATGTCTGTCGATGAGAAGTGCAATTGGAATCCCGATACTCCATTGAGTGTTCCAGCAGGGGCTCGAATTTCAGCCGGGTAGTCTGGGAAAGTCGCCAAGTCATTTCCATGGATCGCCGAAGTATCGGTGAACTGAGTTCCGGTCAACTGCATTCCGTCACCAGAATCTCCAGCAAAACGAATGACAACATCAGATAGGGTTTGTGTAGAATTGGACATGTTTCTCTCTTGGATGCGAGGAAAAGAGGTGCACCGGTAACATTTGGTGACATTTAGCCTTATTTAACCGAAAACAAACCACTTGACGAACCCAGAGGACAGTCCATGTGTTATGTTTTCCAAGTTGGAGGTGATATGAAATACCGATTGCTCAAACATTTACTGTGTCCTGCTTGTCAAAAGGGTGCGTTTACTGTGGAAAGTCACAAAGAGACCATCCGAAAAGTTTGGGGAAGTAGTTTTGTACCAAATGCCCCATTACCAGAAGGCGTTTCTTTTGCTGATGGACAAGAGATTGAGGTCGAAGAAGGTATATTGCACTGTGGTGACTGTCAGTCTACTTTTCCTATACAAGAAGGTATTCCCAGACTGATGCTCGATGATACTGTGGAAATACAAACCTCAGCCCATCGATATACCAAACTAGACGCCCTTCAAGATTTGCAACCGTTGTCCGAGAATTTTGATGAACTGCAGCATCCTTTGAAAAAAGAAGATTTTCTAGGAAGGACGGTATTGGATGTTGGCTGTGGGTATGGTCGCCACACATTTTTTGCCGCTCGTTACGGTGCAGAGGTGATTGCGGTTGATCACAGTGAGGATGCTGTGAAAATGACCCAAGAAAACACCAAGAACTTTCAACACGTCCATGTAATTCAAGCAGATGCTTCTCGGTTGCCACTCAAAGAAGCCACTGTAGATAGGGTATATTCCTTCGGTGTACTCCATCACGTGGATAATCCCTTTGACATCATGACCGAATCTCACCGGGTGTTGGCTTCTGGTGGAACATTTCACGTTTGGGTTTATGGCCCCCGACAAGGTGCCACTTTATTGGTTAACAATGCCTTGCGAGGTATGACCACCCACATGTCTCATCAACAACTGTTGGATTTTAGCCGTTGGATTGCCAGATTGGTACGGGTTGGCTCTCACACGCCCTACTTGGCTTTTAGACACGTTCCAGTCGGTCATTCGATTGTCAGTCATCTGCCGTTACACGACCATCACCGTTGGCCGTTTGATATCGTGGTCGCCGACATCTACGACCGTTTACGATTTCCAGTGACGCGATGGTTCAAAGGTGAAGAGTTACAATCTTGGTTCATTGAACAGGGGTATTTAGATTGTCATGTTCGTCGGATCGTTCGCAACAATGAGACCTTTGCAGCAATGGGTGTCAAACGATAGTTGTTTTATTCCACAACTTCGGGATTGGCTTCCACACCACAGGTTGCGTCACAGCCAGTTTGTTCGCCCAATAGGTTGCTCACCAAACTGTTTGCAGTACAGGTGGTGGTTGATTCATTACACTCCATTCCATATTCTTGGTTGTTGGTCGATGTCGAATTGTCAATCGAACCATTGGCGTAGTTCAGCCAAATGCCTGAAAAGGAATTGACTTCAGTAGTGACGTTGTTGATCGCAAAGGTCACGGGGAGAGAGTCGGTTCCATCCAAGTGGACTCCATAAAGGTTGCTGTTAAAGCTGCTAGAATCAATCGTGATATTGGCGCCGTTCTCTCCAAATAAACCGGCATCAACTGCATTGGATATTTGGGCATTGGAGAGGTTGAGGCTACCACCAGACGTATGGATGCCATACTCGCCAGTGGTGTTCAGTACAACAGTGTCGAGGGTTTGTGTGCTATTTACACCCACAATACCTGAATTGGTGGCGTTGGAAATCGATATATTGGCCATGGAGGTGGTTGATTGCCCGATGTTCATTCCTTGAGATGCACCATCAATCGTGATGTCTTCCAAAAATGCTTGGGCACCATAGAGGTAGACTGCATCACTGCCGATGTTGCTCAGATCTACACTGGAGATGTCTACCATGATTGGATCGGTGGTTCCCACTGTGGAATATGCGTAGATTCCATCACCTAAACCATTGTTGATACTGACATCGGCAACACTGACATTCATGGCACTGGTCCCGATAAAGTACAACGCCGAAGAATAAGATGCTTGGGTATTGACGTTGTTTAAGGTGCTGTTGGAGATATCGTGGTTTCCATTGTATCCATAGATGGTGTAGTTGGAGACGTTGGTAAAGGTGCTATCTTCAACGGTGGAGTTACATCCACTAAAATTCAGGGCATAACTGGATTCAATGTTGGTAAACGAACTGTTGTTGACACTCACTTCACCAGCATCTGAACAATAGATGGGGACAGATGGTGAACTGTCTGTTGGTGTTGTTCCCTCAAAAGTGTCATTGGTGAAACTTTGGGTTTGGGTACCACTGCTGTTGAGGTTCAAAAAGGCACCATATCCCGATTGTCCACTGAAACTGTTACTGGTTGAATCAACACTACTGTCGTTACCATAAATCGCGATGCCACCGCCGGTAAAGGTAGAGTTGGTAAAAGTACCGGTAGAGTCATAGAGGAAGGCGCTGATATCCAACAGTTCGGTGGTATTGGCTCGGAAAATCGAATTGTCCACAGTGAAGATGGTGGCGGAATATCCGGCAACACCAGCCCCTAAACCATCGTATTCGTAATTGTTACTACCAATGTCCAAATTGCTGGCTTGCAAGCCACCTTGAAATGCCAAGAAGGAAGCACAAGTATTGTTTTGAGCGAGTGCGGTATCCAAAACAACATTCCCTTGGATAATACTCCAGCCGTATCCCTCTACATTTTCGGTTAAGACGTTGCTGACGGATAGGTCACTATTGATGATTGCTGCACCCGCATTGCGATCGACCAACTGACAAAACGTTTCATAATCGGCGACATTGCCATCTTCATCGGGTTCTTTGCTAGAGTTGCCATCTAAGTCAAAGATATCTTTAATGACCACATTGTTCATCTCTCCATCAAATCCAGCAATGATCAGTCCCTTTCTACCAACGTCATGAATGTTGAGACCTTCAACTGTAAATTCTGTGGAGGCATCAGACTGAAAGTTGGCACCACAATTGTTGTACCCCGTAATTTCTAGTCCATCAATGTTTACTGTGGGAGAGTTGACAAAGAGCCCCATTGATCCAAACCCTTGGTCTTCCCAGGTGTCGATGTCGTAACTGGGGGTCATGGTTGGATCGACGGTGATTAGAACCTCGTTGGCTGTAAAACCACCGGTGTTCATGTTGATTATGCCATAGGTCAAGTTTCCATCAACAGTGACGTTGTTGAGGGTCATCGAACCAGGACCTTCTGCCCAAACTCCCGTTGATAAAGAGCCAGATACGATGTCATTGTTCAATTCAATGGAGCCATTGACCGATTGGATGCCCATCAGGGTGTTGCTATCGTAGAGATTGTTGGTACTGATGAGGGTAGAACCACCATCCAAATACACTCCAAAACCATCAGAGATAGAGGTTGGATCGGTTGGTTGCGCTTCAACGACTTGGGAATCGGAGAGTGTTAGGATGGCACCACCTTCAACCAACAGACTGTGACCTACGTTTCCACGAACGTCAAGCTCCGTAGCAGTGACCGACCCCCCATCAATACTCATGGCACCATCTTGGTTGTTCCACATGGTGACGGTGTCAATTTGAACATCCGCATCAGCAACTTTGATAGCATAGTTGCCGACCTCGGAAATGGTCATATCGTGCAGGTGTACATTGTTTGCACCTTCTACAGAGATTCCCGAACGGGTAGATTGTACGGTGAGATCAGAGATTTCCACATTGTCGGCGGTAATGGTGATACCCGTTTCATTCACTGGTGCCACAAGCGTAAATCGATCTTGTCCAATGCCTACAATGCGTACGGCTTTATCGATGATGATTTTCTCTTCATGCTCAAAGGAGTTACAACCAACCGGACTAATTTGCGAACCTTCTTCAGCGACTGCGATGGCATCGTTAAGGTATTTATAGCCATTGCCACCATCGACCACAAAACAACCGGGTTCATAGTAGACTTCTTCTTCCTCTTCGGTGATGGAACCTGTATCGGTAGTGGTGGGATCTTTTTCTCCACAAGCAATGAGTACAACCAAAGGGGTGATGAAACGAAAAAGAGGCATCGGAGTCTCCGTGAAATGGTCTTGGATATTCTATTTAGATAGGGTATTATACAACATTTGTCGTATCTACACCAACCGAATGGATGTCATGTTTGTAATTCCACCATCACAATTGAACGTTTCACCAGAGGACATATCGCTAATGTCCTACAACATTTTGTTGCCAAACTCAGAGCAAGGTTGGTGGGTGTATAAATACTATCATCCCGAGGTACCTTTGGTTGAGCGGACTTGGGAAGCCCGTAAGAAATTGTTGGAATCCCAAATATCCACGGACATTGATCTCTTTACATTCCAAGAATGTGCCTTGGAAACCTATGCCTCTGATTTGGATTTTTTGTCAGAGACCCATACCTTGCTATGTCATCGCCGGGCTCGAATTGCTATGGTGACTGCTTGGAAAACAGATCGTTTTGAACTGCTCGCCGACTATCATTTAAATCGAACCTTGGTGGTGGTGCTTCGAGAACAAACAGGTAAATTAATTTGTTTGGTGAATTGTCACCTCAGTGCTGGCAGACACCCCAAAGAGCGTTTTCAGCAAATGGCCAAAGCCCTCAAACAGGTTGGTAAATTAAAGGCCCGTTTTGCCTTGGATATGGTGGTCTTGAGTGGAGACTTTAATTCCTCATCTGAAGGTACGGCAGTGTTGCGTTTTTTAGAAGATGGAATTGTTGAACCCCGTTTTCGAGAAGCGATGTATCCACAGGTTGAAATTACCTCTAAAGTAAAAGAACATTTTATGGGACGTTTTCAAGAGGTCTATCGCCACGTGACCGATGCCACCACTTTGTGGGCCAGAAATTCCGGTGCGTCAATGGTCAACTATAAAAGCCAGAAGCCAAGGCTTGCATTTTTAGAGGCGTTGGCGCAACTATTTGCCAACTATGCCAGTGACCCTGACTATATGACTACTGCTGAACTTGAACAATGGATTCAGGATATCAATTTTGGATTGCGAGGTTCGGAATATCGGTCAGCACTTGAGAAGTTGTCCGATGGTAACCTGAGCAAACAGGCTTTTATCGAACTTTATTTGGAAGAGGTGAAAGCTGGAAAGCATTGGGCGGTATACAACGATTTGTTGCGTCTTGGAATTAGCCTACCCGAACCGCGTCCCTTGATTGGAAAGTATGCCTTGGATCAGATTTGGTTGCGGTCCAATCAATTCGAGTGCACAGGGGTTGTACCACCTCTGTCTGCTGAGGCAAAGCAACGCATTGAAGCGGGGGACTTTCCACCCAACCGTTGGCATCCATCCGATCACTTTCCCTTGATGGTTCGTTTCTCACCCAGAATGTGGTGACCGTCTAGGGTTATTCTACGTGGTGTTCTTCAGGTGTCATCGGGCCTGTACCACCATAAGTATCTCGCATCTCCGAGGACAATTCCCGTTGGTTGGCGATGTCACCAAGCAGGGTGGCACCTAAAGTTGGACTGCGTTCAAAATTGTTACGGTCGACTTCATAGAGTCCAAACTGGGGTTCATAGCCCTCTGCCCACTCGAAGTTGTCGGTGAGACTCCAATGGTAATACCCTCGGATGTCGGCTCCTTTGGCTTGTGCATTGGCAATTTGCTCCAATGAACGCACAATGTTTTCAGCTCGACGTTCTCCAACTTCAGTCGCGATACCCGATTCGGTGACCACCAAGGGTAGCGATGGATAGGTGGTTGCATACTCTTCTAATAACGCCCCAAACCCAGGCTCATAGAACTCATAGCCCATTGAAGGTACCCATTTGGTTTGATCGGGAATGTTCAAACAGGAACCACCTGATAAATCTTCAAACCCTTGTAAGCAAATCATGCCGTTCACTACTGGTAGTAGTTGTAATTTACCAGTAACGCCAGCGCGGAAGTAGTATTGTAAACCCAGCCAGTCCAGTTTGTTTTGCCAAGTGGGATGTTCCTCGTCAGCGGTGCCATCAAAGTCATTGTCAAAGGTCCCGTTTAGAAACGATTCTGGAAAGACGTGGTGATAAATATACCGCAGGTTATTTGCAGCGGCGACGTCTTCGGGGTGATCACTCAACTCACCGTCACGTACCGGTACCCAATCAGCAATCGATAAAGACAGACCAACGTGGGCAGCAACACCATCGCCATCGGCATCAATGGTGTCATTGGCTTTAATGGCGTCATACAAGCGAGAGTGAGCCTCCATCATATTGCGAATGGCGACCACCAACCGATCAAAATTGCCCAATAGGTTGGATTCTCCCGGTGGAAAAACGCCCATACCATAACTGGCCAGGAGGTAATTGACCGGTTCATTCAGCGTACACCATTCATCAACCCGATCTCCATATCGGGCGGCAATCATAGCACCATACTCTTCGATTTCTTCGATGATTTGCTCTGCACCTTCTGGATCAGCCCAACCGCAGAGATTGTCGTCACTCCAACCAGTGTCGGGGCAACCATCGATGAAATTATAGGTCCAGAATGGATTGGCAAAGTGATGAACGGTGACCATCGGTTCGATGTTGTTTGCTCGCAAAGCATCCAAGAAATCACCATAGTGTTGGAGGGCTTCCTCATCAATGGTGTCGCGACTGGGTTCAATGCGACTCCAAGACAAGGAAAAACGATAGGCATCGAGGTTCATCTCTTTCATCAGTTGGATATCGTCAATCGCTTTGCTGTATCCTTGAACGGCTTCACCAATGGGGGTACTAAACCCCGCACCACCATCTTCTGTAGGTAGCGTCCAATAGTGCCAATCAGTGTGAGTGTTTTGATCTTCGATTTGGGTGGCAGCAGTGGAGGCACCGAAACGAAATGATCCTTGTCCACTCTCTCCACTCAACGAGCCCATATTTCCAAAAGCCATGGCGGGTGTTGTATCTTCACCAGTATCTTTGGTGGTGTTGCAACCACTGATAGATAGTGTCGACAATAACAAAATGAGGGGGCGTATCACATTACTCTCCACAAATGAAAGG
>CAKZLX010000463.1 GCA_937127265.1 uncultured Pseudomonadota bacterium | reverse complement strand
CAGCGTCTACAATCACCGGTACTTGTACCCGAGAACGAATCAGTTGTAGGTTGTGGGGATTTCTGATTCCCAGTCCTGTTCCGATGGGAGAGGCCAGTGGCATGACGGCAACACAACCAACTTGTTCTAACTTTTGTGCCAAGACGGGGTCGTCGTTGGTGTAGGGTAGGACTTGAAAACCCGAACGCACCAAGACTTCGGCGGCTTCTAACAATTCTTCACCATCAGGCAGTAGGGTTTCTTCATCGGCGATGACTTCCAATTTAATCCAATTGGTTTCCAAGGCTTCTCGTGCCAATTCCGCGGTGAGGATGGCTTCTCGGGCAGTGAAGCAACCAGCGGTGTTGGGTAACAAGTGATAGGAGCGATCTCGCAATTGTTGGTATAGGTTTTCCGAGCCTTGAGTATGTGTTGGCACCCGACGCAGGGAAATGGTCACCATCTCGGTTCCCGAAACCTCAAGACAATCGAGCATGGTTTGTTGGTTGGGATAACGTGATGTTCCCAATAGAACCCGAGAGTTCAGTGTGAGGTTGCCCAAGACAAATGGGTCGCTGTGATTGTGAAAAGGGTGCATTTTGTTATCCTCCACTCGAAGCCCACAATATCTCGAGGTTGTCATCTTCTTCGAGGGTGGTGCTGGTCCATTTGGCTCTCGGTACGACTGCTAAATTGAGTGCAACGGCTACGCCGGTCGGTACAGGAGAACCACATTTAGATTCAACAATCTCTTGAACGGTACTTGGGCTGGAAACGGTTTGGGCTTCGCCATTTACAAAGATGGTAATCATGATGTCATCCTCTCAGTGTATGGCAATCTATCGGATTGATCGTCGATTGTCACTGTTCGCATCGCAAACGGTCTGTATTAGGAGGTGACAAAGCGTCGTTGGTCAAAAGCCATGGGTATTGGGTGTTGATAGAGTAGTGCATCCTTCAATAGTGTGGCGGCTTGGGGAGCCAGCATAATGCCATGTCGGTAATGCCCCAAGTTGAACCAAAGGTTGGACGATGTTCCATCAGATCGATAATGAGGGCCTATCAACGGTTGGTTGTCACGGAGTGCGGGACGAAAACCTTTGCCGTGTTCAACCACCACCATTTCATAGACTCCCGGTAGCACTTGGAAGGCGTGGTACAACAAATCGAGCGTTGCCCCCACGGTCTCTCTGTTGTCAAAACTTTCTTCTTCCATGGTGGCACCAATATAGAGTTGGCCTTTTTCACGAGGGATGATGTAGACGTCAGGGGTACGAATGACGTGGTTCACCAATGTTTCCTGTCCCTCTTTTGGGGCTAAGAGTAGGTATTGCCCCTTGACCGGCCGCAGTGGAAGAGTGGGAAGATGCTCCATACTCCATGCGCCATCGGATAAAATGTAGGTGTGGGCGAAAATTTTGTTGTGTTCACAAATCAGATACTCGACCTGATCATTCGCCATCTCTAGTCGACATTCTCCCTCAAGCATGGTCACGCCCAGTTTGTGTAGTCCAGTGCGAAGGGCACGATATAACTGTCGAGGATCGATTTGGTAATCGTTGGCAAAGTGTAAGCCACCGATGTGTCGAGTGAGATTGGGTTCGAGACCTTTCAATTGTTTTCGGGTACACCATTGGTGAGAGAGGGCAAACTGTTGTTGAAAGGCCACAAGGTGTTCCAATTCTTGGTTGTGGTCATGGTGCAAAGCGACCAGCAGTGTACCCTCGGTTCGATAGCCACATTGAATCCCAGACACCCTTTCCAATTCGGAGACCCAATCCGGATAGGTTGCACAACTTTGAACCGGCAGTTCAATCAACGCAGGGTCACAACCATCTGCCTCGCAAGAGGGGGATAACATTCCGCCAGCCGCTTGTGTGGCGTTGTGTGGTCGTGGTGTATAGCAGATGGTGACCTGTTTTCCTTCTTTTGAGAGTGTCCAAGCGGTTGATAAGGCTGTGATTCCACCCCCCAAAATACAAATATCGGTTTGTTTCACAACATCCTCAAACGCAGCGTGGATTTCTATTCAGTTCCGATACATCCTACACGAGTAGGAGTACAGTGCCCTGCCGATGTGATTAAGCGATGATGGTAAATGTGGAGCGAGCGCTTTGTTGATTGGCACCGACCATGCTGGCT
>CAKZLX010000462.1 GCA_937127265.1 uncultured Pseudomonadota bacterium | reverse complement strand
AGAGTATGCCAAGCGTGGTCGTTGGAATTGGTCGCTAGAGGATCTGACCACGAGCAAACAATATGCTTTGAGGTGCTTGGGAGAGGATCATCATGTACAAATCCTACTGCGCAATGAGCATGGTTTATTAACGCTCAAAGCCATTCAAGCATTGGATATGGAAAACGATAGTTTGGTGGCTTGTGCGACTTGGTTGACTATCGCTTGGTCATTACAGTTGCATCATCGAAAAGTATCGTCTGCACATCGTGATATTGAACTGCTGTATGCCTTGGGGCAGTGGTTGCAAACTATTCCCAAGATGAGAAATGATCCCTGGGTCCTGTATGCGGCAGTCGTGTCTGGTACACTGGTATCCTCTCCTGACTGGGTGCAGATCTCAAACCGTTTGGATCAACTGATGCGATTAAAGTTAGATGGTTTGTTGCCTTTTGAGAGGATTCTTTTAGAGCGCACGGTTGTGGAACGAGATGTTTTTTGTGCCACCGATATTAGTTCCTATGGCAATCTATCCAGTGGACAACAAGAGCGTTGGCTTTCGCATCAGTATCTTTGCAGTCGATAATTTGGCTGGGTGAGAGTTTTGTTGTGGTAAAAAAACAAAATGAGTCCACACTTGTGAACCCATTTTTAAATGTTCTGAAGATATTGTGAGGATGTGTATCTTCAATGACCAGAAATCTGATTAACGACGACGTGAACGACGCATTGCCTTACGACGACGTTTTTCAGCCAAACGTTGCTTTAAACGTTTTTTTTCGCCGGGTTTCAAGTAGAAACTGTTTTTCTTGATGTCTTTGCGGATTCCTTCGCGTTCAACTTTGCGACGGAAGCGGCGCATGGCTTTTTCAAATGGTTCGTGGTCACGGACTCGTACTAAAATCACGGATACTCCAGAGGTTTAAACAATAAATAACAATAAGCGATATTGATGATACACAATCATCATCAATGGTACAGTTTTCATTTTAACCAGTCCAAAGGTCACTGTCCACAAATAAGGTCAAAACAGACTGATAATGGGGTGTTCTTTTCTAACAGTCGATCGCAAAGGCATGATGATGTTTAGAAACGACCGCCACCGGAAACTCCGTAAAAGAACATATCGTGGAGACCACCTTCCATTCGGATGTGGGCACGATCGGCAAAGTTGAGTTGTAATCCCAGTGTGACATCCAACATGGGTAAAAATCGAGGAAATTCTTTCGCACCATCAGCCGGACAAACTTTACGTCGAACATAAGCGGGGGAGGCGGGTTCACAATCGGTTTCAATGGCGGTTCCTGGTCGCCAGTAGGTGAGGTCTCCAGTAATTAAACCAACACCAGCACCACCACCAGCAACAAAGTCCAAGTGGATTGGTTTGTCGGCAGGGGTGATCGGTACCATGTAGTTGTAATTGAATCCAGTCCACCAACCACTGAAATTGTCTGGTCGCACCCAGTCTCCGTCATCGTGATCAACGGTTTCTCCAGTATCGACATCGTCCCAATAGCCTTCGTTTAAACCTGAGGCCATGTACTCACCCCAAATGACCCATGAAGTTTGTTGGTTGGTAAAGGCGTATTCTAATCCGAAGACTTGGGCACCAATACTGGGTCTAGGTTCCGGGTATGCACCGGGGCTATCAGAATTGTAGAACCAAGTATCCAAGATGCTATCGGGAATAAACAATTGGCGAGCACGGAGGTTGACCTCCATTGTATAGTCACGATCGCGCATCTCCACCGCAGTATTTTCGGCGTTGGCTAGCGCAAGACTGATCCACAACAACATAAACCCTCCCATCGGATATTTCCTATCGTATCATATTTTGGTCAACCACACATCCTGAATCTAACGCAAATCGTCCCTATTGTGGGGGCTTTATTTACAAAGAGTCACAACTCTACGGCCAATCTCTTTGGGTGGATAGGCACCTTCTGTGATCCCCAAATCAAAAACTTGTTTGGGCATCCCCCAAACCACTGAGGAGGCTTCATCTTGACAGATTACATGACCACCGTTGCTATGGATGTGCTTTGCACCTGCCATTCCGTCTCGACCCATTCCGGTGAGAACAACTGCAATCACTCGAGTGTCTTCTAAATCACCGGCTGATCGAAAGAGAGGGTCTGCGGCTGGTCGCAAAAAATGCTCTTTGGGACCTTGATGAGGCTCCGCCCATAAATGTCCATCTTTGGCAAAGACCCGGACGTGATAATCAAACGGAGAGATATAAACGGCATTGTCCAGTTTGGTTTCTTCGGTGATAAAACCGACATTTCGATGGCTGACTCGTTGGAGAATCTCTTGTAAAGAGGTTTGAAACTTAGCCGGTAGGTGATGGGCAATGATGATTGGTGCTTTTAAATCGTTTGGCCACGCGGTAAGTAATTCAGTGAGTGCTTGTACGCCACCGGTGGAACTGGCGACCACAATCAGTTTTTTTCTTTGCAAGTTTCGTTTGATTTGTTGAGATATACTTGAACGAGTAGAGGGCGATTGTTTGGTAAAAGAAGGAACAAAAGCTTCTCGTTTCTCCAGAACACTGGTTTTCTTCCTTGTAGGCGCAAAGGAAGGGAAAAATTCATAGAGGACCTTTTGAATAGCGGTTTCTACTTCGGCAAGTCCAGTGAGATAGCAATGTGCAACTTTGGCTAGAAGCGTCCGTTTACAGTGGACTTGTAAGTCGTTGCTATGGAGTTGGCATAAAATGATGATGTGTTCAGTATTGGGCCAATGATCATATAAGGCATCCAGCATTGCGGTATAGTCAGCCAGTATTTGATCCACTACCCAAAAGACATATTTCATTTCTGGTAAAGATGCTTTGATACTTTCCAAGTTGGAAACGTCACGGGGGGCAAAGCACTGCAAGTTGTGTTGCGACAAGGTACTTACGGCTTTACTGCGCCAATTGATGTTCTCGCAAAGAACAAGTGTTTTGTGACGATCGGGCATGAACGCAGAAACTCCAAAAATGATCTGTGTGTTCTAAGTATAGCAAAGCATATCTATAATTATTTTATCTTGTCTGCTCAAATCATTGTCGCTTATTTTTCCGTAAGGGTGGTTTGTAAACAATTAATAATGAAGGCGTAGATGGAAGCGTCCTCCTTCACCATTTCCAGTCGTCCACTATCTCCACCATGTCCGGCTTGCATATTTGTTTTGAGCAATATCTGGTTTGAGGTTGGCAATAGGGTGCGAATCTTAGCTACCCACTTGGCAGGCTCCCAATAGCCGACACGTGGGTCATGTAAGCCCGCAGTGATTAGTGTGGGAGGGTATTGTTGTCCACTGTAGTTTCGATAGGGGTCATAGCTGGTGATGAGATTGTAAGCCTGAACTTCATTGGGATTACCCCACTCCTCATATTCGATGATGGTCAGTGGTAGGTCGGGGTTGAGCATTGTGGTGGTGACATCCACAAAGGGCACTTCGGCCACACAGCCTGCAAAAAGATCTGGACGCAGATTGAGGCAAGTCGCCACCAACAGTCCACCGGCCGATCCTCCTGAAATAACCAATTGATCCTTGGAGGTATACTCTTGATGGATCAGGTGTTCGGCACAGGCGATAAAATCGGAAAATGAATTCGGTTTGTGAGGTCCTTTACCGTGGTTGTACCATTGTCTTCCTAGTTCTCCACCACCTCGAACATGGGCAATGGCAACTCGGAATCCACGATCCAATAATGATACCCAAGTTGAATAAAAGCCAGCATTGTAAGAGACACCATAAGCCCCATATCCCACCATCAGTAGTGGAGCGGAATCCTTGATAGATTTCGGTTCCATCAATGATATTGGTATGGTTACACCATCAGATGACTCTGCCCAAATTCGATGGCATCGGTATAGAGAAGGTTGGTAATTGGGTATGTTGAATTGGTGAATACAGACACCTTGCCCAGTTGGTAAATCATATGACAAGACGATATCCGGTTGTACCGGTGAGGTATAGCGCAATCGAAATTGTCTGCTGTTAAAGTGTGGATTGATGTCCGCATAGATTTCATAGGTTGGATCGGGAAAGGAGAGGGTTGTAATTTCGCCTGTGGAAATGTGACAGACATCGATTTCTTGCAATCCATTTCGTCGCAACCAACAAATCAAGTAGTCAGTAAATAAATCGATGGATTCAAGGGTGGTTCCTTTGGCAAAGGTCAGTAATTTCTGTGATTGATTCCCATAAATGGGTCGAATGTCTACACTGAATTCTGGATGATGCACATTGGTGCGTAGAAAGACTTCTTGTTCACCAACTTCAACAGTGTATTTGATACCTTTTTGGCGATGTTGTACTGTTTGTAGACTGACCGTGTTTTCACTCCATCGTAGCAGTCGCGCTTCACTGGTGGTTTTACTGTGGGCTTCACAAACGACTAGATTGCCTACCCTTGCTCGATGTACGGCCAAGTGAAATCGTTCATCCTTTTCGTGCCAGATACACTGATCGGTTTGGGATAGGCAATCGAATACCCGAATTTCACTCGGACGATCGGCATCATCTCCTCCGACATAGACCAGTCGCCGATTGTCTAGCCAAGCTAAGGACCATTTGATATTGGCATGCGGAATCACGATGGTTTGTTTGGAGGTTATCTCTTGGATGTATAAAGTGAAGCGTTCGTTACCTTGAGTGTCTTCTAACCATGCCATCTTGGTTTGCGAGGGATTTAGTTGTAGGCTATCTAGATGGTAGTAATCGTGCTCTTGCGCCCGTTTGTTTTCGTCTAAGAGGATTTCTGTTTTGGAGAGATCAGGCTGGTTGTTTTGATCCAGAGGTGCTCTTTTATACACCCAGTAGGATTGTTCCTTGGTAATGCTGGCAAAACGAGACCACGATCCAACAGTGTAGGGGGCAGTTTGATCGTGATCGGGTGTGCGGTTTAGTAACTCTTGTACCAGTTTTTTTTCCAACGCCTCAAACTGTTGGGTAGCCTCTTTGGTGTAGGTATTTTCTGCTTCCAAATAGGGAATGGTTTGCGGATGCTCTTTGTCTTCGAGCCATCGAAAGGGATCGTTGACCGTTTTTCCATGCTCTGTGCGTGTATTGCTTTCAATTGGGGGGACAGGTGGTTTCATCGCTGCTCCAATATTGTAGTGAACCAGTGTGATTTCAATGAAATAGACCCGTTCACCCTAAATAAACAGTCTGGCAGAGGATAGAAGGAAATCCCGATCCGAGTATTGACTGGGTTTATTTGGAACCTTGAAAATCAGTCCAAGCGTTTAAGCCACCCAAGACATTAAAGACATTGTTGTATCCTTGCATGACCAATGATTTCGATGCTTGTTGTGAACGTACTCCCATCATACACATGAAGGCGATGGGGTGATCTTTGGGCAACGATTCGATCTCACGGTGCGCATTGGCATCCAGCACTGTGGCAAAGGGCAGTACTGCATCGGCACCAACACCAATTTGATAGACTTTGGCATTGGGGTTGGTTTGAAGCCAATCTTCCAAATCAGAAACGGCAATGTCTTGAAACTTGGGTTCATTGGGATTGTCAATCAACACGCCACCTTGATCACCATCTTTGAAATCCAAGGAGATTCCATTGGCACGCTTGGCGGAGCCTCGAGAAAAGTAGAAGGGGATGCCTTCAACCAAACATTCGATTTGTCCGTTGCTTTTGGGACCAACAAAGAGATCGTATTGGTAATTTTTGCTGACTTCCAAATGAATACCACCTTCGTGTTGTGCCAAGGACTCAGCGAAAAGTGCTTTGATACCTGGGGACAGATGAATGGTTGGTGGAGGAACTTCTTCCAAAGAAACCCCGAGCATTTGAGGTAACTCTCCGTTTTGCATCATTTCGGTCACCAAGTCACATCCACCGACAAACTCTTGTTTGACGTACAATTGGGGAAAGGTTGGCCATTGACTGAAATCTTTCATACCACTGCGGATGTCAGGGTCAGAAAAGACGTTGTAGGTTTGGTAATCGACTTCTAACTCTTCTAAAACACCGACAACTCGTGCGGAAAATCCACATTGTGGTTGGTTGCGATCACCTTTCATAAAAAGTACGATGTCATGGCTATCAACCATGCCTTGGAGTTTGTTTTTTAATTCTTCAGTCATGATGGACCTCTTTCAATAGGGGTTTCAAGGGATGTGTATTATGGGTGTACTCTGAATTCACTCAAGTTTCGACTTCTCTTGTGTAAAATCGAGGGGCTGTATTTGAAAAACATTGGAAGGAAGTGGTTTATTTGGAGGTAGGTGTTTGCTGCACAACCATCAGAATCTCTCCAACAGGTAGTAGTGCCCATCCGTTACTTTGGACGATGGCATTTAGGGCATCGGTCCATGGCACGTTGGTGACCCGTACGCTGACGGTTCCTTGAACTCCATCGGCTAGCAAAATGTTTTGACCACTGTGCATAGCAAATATACGTACAATCTCAGCAATATCCGTTTGCAATAAGTCCAAGGTGATCGGTTTGGGTGGTGGTATGGGGATGACGCTTTGTTGTTGGCTTTCTTGGATTACTTCTCCACCAAGCCGAATCAAGACAGCACCATCATTTTCAGTTGCTAGTGCCCATTGGGTTTGGTAGAAAAGAATAGAGAAAAACATCGATCGTCCTTAGGGTATCTTATACATGTAGTATAAACGATGAAATGGTGAATTGGAGTGTATCATGAATGAACGTCAAGCCCAAAAGCGAGTTCGAACAACCCACATTATTTTAGAAGCTGCCAAAGCCTTAATTCACGAGAATGGCTTCAACCGCTTGTCATTACGAGCAGTGGCGGCACGGGCAGGGTTTTCACCAGCGTCACTGTATGAATATTTTACCGGTAAAGACGATATTATCGATGCCCTGTGTGCCCAGATTGATCAGGATTGGGCAGAGAAGTTGGCAGTTCATCAAACGGTACCGACATTGATGTTGGGGTATATCGAATTTGGTTTAGAGGCTTCCGATGATTTTCAATTGTTGTATCAACGGGCGATGCTTCCTGATCAAACCGAGCATATTGCCAATTTATTTCACCAGCGACTGGAGGCTGAGGGACCACGGTTGAAGGTATCTGTCGAAGTCGCCAGGCAAACGATGTGGTCTTTGGCACATGGATTGGTGCTTTTGTCACTGCATCGCGATATGGATAGTGCGAACCATACAGAGGCTGTGGAAACGGTTTGGCAAGGACTATTGAAAGATTAAGGCAAGGATAATCCCATGAAAGTAGAAGGACTCACCTCATTTTCCACTGAAGAACTGAAGAAACTGTTGCAACTGGTGTACCGAGATCAAGTCGAGTTTCCACTCACTGCCCAACGGATTGCTTGCATTGGGTTTCAATACAAACACAACGCCTTAATTAATGCCTTGCGTGGATTGGATAAAACCGCTGCCACGGCTGTATTGGTCTGTGTATTGGCGGAACGATTGAAGTAGGGATTACTCCACTGGCAACAACAAGCGCAACGGTTCTCCCAGTGCAATTTGCATGTCGACTTTGGTGATTTGTTGACCATCGACTAGGTTTTGTAGAATTACCCGCATTCGTGCTGTGGGTGGTCGTCCACGTTTGGCTCGTCGATAACCTTCTCGGGGATTGGGTAAAATAGCGGCGAGAAAGACAGCCTCTTTAAGTGTCAGATGAGCGGGATCTTTCAAGAAATACTTGTTGCAGGCTTCTTTGATGCCGTAAATACCTTCCCCAAACTCAATGGCATTGAGATAGAGAGTAAGTATACCTTCTTTACTTAAGGTATGTTCGAGGGCTAGGGTATAGACCATTTCTTCGATTTTCCGATCCAAGGTTTGTCGATTTCCGGTAAAGAGATTTTTGGCCAATTGTTGGGTGATGGAGGAGCCACCGGCAGGATTCTGACGTTGTTCACGGATGTCTTTGACTGCACGGTTCAAACCTTCTGTATTGAACCCATCGTGGGTGAAAAATGGTGCGTCTTCACCAGCAATGACCGTTTTGGCCATCCAACCTAGTTTGTTGTAGGGTACCCACGCTGGCGTATTGGGACCAATCATCTGCGTTTGTTCAGCATGAATCGGTTGATAGGTGATCGGTAAGCCTGATTGGAGTCGACTGAGGGCATATATTTGTCCCTCAAATCCTAAGTCAACACCGGTGATGGTGGTTTCTTGAGGGGTAAGTGTACCCATCCAGTCCCCTTCAACTTTGGTATGAGGGATTTGGATATCAAACCATTCTACCAAATCTTGGAGCGCAATGCTGTAATTGACCGTCCAATCTTCATCCGTATGTTTTCCTGTCCACTTGACTGTTGATTTCTTGGTGCTGAACTGTACTTCTTGGGGATTATTAGCATGCACTTGGACATCGAGGGTTGGCATTCGTATGTTCTTACCCAAGAGGGGATAGGTGATTTCGATATTTTGCAATTTTCCGGTGATGGGTTCACGGAAGTTGGTGACTTCAAATGAAAATTGATGTTGGATGGTGACGTCTTGGGGGAGATCCGGTAAATGAGGGGATAAAATCAGAGGAATGTTGGTGGAATCGAATGTTCCTCCCACCTGCCAAGTGTTGTTTTGGCGGGCAATGTGTAGCCAATCACTTTCCAACAGCACTTGTGGATGGAGACTCCCTCCCAATCCCGTGTTGTACGTCTGGTCTTGGTGGTGAATAATTAGGTTCTCGATTTGGATACTTTTGACCCACTTGAATAGCCTTTGATTGTTTTCCACTGTTGCTGAGGATGCCTTTTCAACGTAGGTGAACTCGAGGGTGGTTATCGTGATTTGTTGATCAAAAGCGTAGAAAACATTGCTGGCCGTCCAACTATTTTTTTGGATACTAGACCAGTATAGTCCCTTGCTGGTAATGGATGGGAGCCCCACTACCGATTGAACCATAACCAAGATAAGGGCTACAGTGAGCAAACCCCCAATTCCAAACCATTTGAACAATCGTCTTGCCATGGCATACAGTGTAACGCAATTTGATAAATGGTGAGGGGTTAGGATATATGACCTCATCATCAAGAGGAAGATTTATGAAACAGACGCTCACCCACATTGACGCCGAAGGCAACGCCAAAATGGTCGATATTCTCTCCAAGCCACATTCAAAACGGATTGCCATTGCCGAGGGATTTATTCGATTGTCTCCCCAAAGTCTGGACAGTATTGCCCAAGGAAATAATAAAAAAGGTGATGTGCTCTCGATTGCTCAGTTGGCTGGAATAGGAGGAAGCAAACGAACTGCGGATTTGATACCCCTCTGTCACCCGATTCCAATTGATGCAGTATCAGTGGATTTGCAGGTTGTTGACCATGGTGTGCAGATTCAGGCAATCGTAGGAACAGTCTGGAAAACAGGAGTCGAAATGGAGGCCCTGACGGCTGTCAGTACGGCGGCTTTGACGATTTACGATATGTTAAAAGCAATCGATAAAGAGATGGTGATAGAGCACATTCAACTCTTGGAGAAATCAAAAACGCCGATGGAATAGATTGCGTTATTCGTCCTCATCACTGGGTTCTACCTCATCATCATTTTCATCGCTGGGCTCTTCTTCGGCACCAGGATCAAATTCTTCATCACTGGGCTCCAACTCTTCTTCACTTGGTTCTAGATCATCATCTTCTGGTTCGAGCTCGGGCACCCGTTGTAAAGGGCGATTGGGAAGATTTCGAATGGGACGATCTGGAAGGTCAAGTCCACCGGCTTCTTTTCGTTTTTCTTGGGCGCGCTTTCTGGCTTCAATTCGTTCTCGACGTTCTCGTCGTTTTTCTTCAGGTGTCTTGCTATCTTGAGTGTTTTCGATGGTTCCCTTTTCGATATCGCGCTGTTTATTTGGATTCACTCGATTGTTTTGACGACCACGGTTTCGGTTGTTGGTTTTGATACGGGGATTTTTGATGGTGCCAATGACATCAATTTTGTAAAGACTGTCCCCATTTTCTTCGGTGACTTTGTTATTTTTGAGTGCGGGAAGCATTTTGGCAATCAAGGCAAACTCTGATCCCAGTTTCAATTCCAAGGTTAAACGAAGTCGCGAACGTTGCCACAACTTACCGAGGATAATGTCCCCATCAATACTGAGACCAATGCTTTCAGAAATGATGTTGGCATCGGTGATTTCCAATTTACCATTGTTAAAGAGTCCTGAAATGGAAAACTCTGAAAAGTCCAAGGTGGGTAATTCGATCCCTGAGGCTTTGGCATTGGCTATTGACAGGCCATCAATGGCGATCGTAAATCTACCTTCTGAGTTTTTGTGGGGTAACTCTTGTGGAAAGGTACCTTCGACATGGGTGGTGAGTTTTCCTGCCAGATTGGCTTCGAAAGTTGGTGAAACGACTGGAACCTGACTGAGGTCAAGGCTTGTTGTGTCAAAGACAATGTCGAGTTTGTTTGGCTGAAAAGAATCGCCGTCAAGTGTAGCAGAGACCTCTCCTCCCAATAGATTTGCTTCGATGGAGGCACTGAGTGCACCCAACAAGGCTTGGATTGGGCTCAGTACGACACTGGCTTGTTCAATCATGAAATTGGGAGCAAACTCTCCTTGGTCATTCTTTGTGTACCAAATGCCGTCTTTGATTTGTACACCCAGAAAAGAGGCTAACCCCAGTTCACCGATTTTCAATTGGTTTGCATCATCTGTGGCTTTCGATACTTCAACCGCAATTCGGTTTTGGATACTATCGGATGGGAAATGAATACCGAGAGCGATTCGAAATACAATCAGTCCCCAAATAGAGGCGGCAATGGCAATCAGAAGGCGTTTCATTCTTCCTCCACCAGTTTATAGGCTGCGATGTCTAGACTGAGATTTAGGGTGACTTCATCTCGTCTTTTTCGCGTTTTGACGGTACTGGTTTGAATTTTTAATGGATAACCTGAGGTTTCGGTTTGAAAAAGGAACTTGGCAAACTCTTCGGTGGTGAGGTTGCTGAGATTTACAGAGAATACTTTTTCTTGGAGGCGACCATCTTTGCTGGTGCTCTTTTCACGAACTTGCATATTTTTCTCTTTTGGATTGAAACCCGATTTTGTGGCCGATTGCTCAAGGAAAGCCGATAAGTCGGTAGTGGCGTTCTTGGCCAATGACTCTTCAATTTGAGCCACTTCTGATTCTAACGAGGCTTGTTCTGCTTGTAAGACTTGAATCAGTTCGACCGATTTGCCGATCCGTTCAATATCTTGACGTTCACTGCGCAAGGTATTGTTCATCGAGTAAACCCCAAATCCCAGACCACCAAAAAATGTTGAGACAATCAGACCGGCGGCTAAGAATCGATCTCGTGGTGGCAAGGCGGCAAAGGCTTCAAGGGCTTGTTCTTTGTAGTATTGTAATTGAGACATTTTAGCCGTCCTCCTCGGTATCTTGAGCATCAGTGTTGGATTCATCGACTTCTAGTGGAATGATGATTGAAAATCGAATCCCATCACGCATACTCTTCTCATCGGCTTTTTGGGCTTGCTTGAAACGAGGGTGTTGTTTGAGGGCTTGTTCAATTTCGGTTGCTGTTTGAAAACCATCCGTTTCGGCTTTGAGGTTGATGCTGGTTTTGGAAATGATCATTTCACTGACATCAATTCGTGCCTTTTCATGTGGGGGCATGCCTTCCGAAATGGCTTTTACCAAAGTGAGCATCGGTGGTTCGGCTGCCGTAATTGATCCCAGTTTGTCTAGTTTGTCAGTCGCTGTCATGATTTCTTCTTGCATCAAGGACACTACGGTTGAAGGGTTTGCCATCACTGATTGTGGAAGGTCAGGCATCGTTTCTTGAATCTGGGCGATCAAATCTTCTTCGAGACTGGCAATCTCTTTGTCAATGGCAATCTTTTGGGTCCAAAACCACCCTGTGAAGCCAATAAATGCAATCATGGAGAAGGCGGCGGCATATTGTAATACGGTGGCTAATTTTTGAATGTTTCCTTGGTAGGCAAACCCTTGGGTACGTAAATCGAACTCTTTACCATCGGTATTGCCACATCCTTTTTCTGCTAGGGCGTAGGCAAGAGCCCATTTGGGAGCCACATTATTGGGGATCAATATAGGACTACAAGGAACGCCCATTTCGGTGCGAATTTGTTCTTGTAATGATTCCAGGTGAGCGTGCTCGCCAGATAACAAGATCTCCGAGATATCGATCTCGTGGTTGTCTTCAAAGAAAATCAGCGTACTACGGATTCTTTCAATTGTCGGTGCGGTTAATGGCATATCGACTTGTGGCGATACCACACCCGATATGGTACGAAATCCAAGTGTTTGTCCATCTTTGAACACGCTGCAAGTGATCGAATCCTCGGTTGGATGCAGAATGACTTGGACACCAGTAGACGCATAGTAGCCTAGTATGTCACCATCAATCAATACATGTTGTGGATTTATATTGAGTCCTTCGAGTTTATCCAAATGACTTTCAATAATGTCTTCACTGGTAATCAAAACCAGCAGTGTGGATTCGTTGTCTGTGGCATCCAATACGCGATGTTGGATTTGGACTTCATCTACATCAAAGGGAACCAATTCTTCAATGGTGGAAGGAAGTGCTTCCGCGATATGCGATTTGTCGGTGAAAGGTAAGGAAACTTGTCGGGTACTGACTTGGCTAGCCGGTTGGTGCGTTACCACCGAAATGTTTTGAAAACCACGCAGTAATGTCTGAATCGCACTAGACTGTCGTTGTTCTAGATCGGCTTGTTGTAGCAGGGCAGGATCGACAGTTTCAGTATCTTCGTCATCACCCTCAATCGGACTGTCCATCCCCAAGGTACTGGTAGGCACCAATTCTTCAATGACATTCCCAAATGTATATCGTCCAAAACTGCCTTCAAAGATACAGGCGCGAATGACTGTTTTGCCGATGTCCAATCCGATCATCATGGTGTCACCTCTGTTGTGTATAGTGTAGTATTCATGCTATTCAATCCGTATGTACTGTACTTTTCCGGTACTTGAGCCCGCAAAGTCCAAAATGGTGGTGATCGTTACGCTGCTGGTGCCAACCATGCCGGTACTCACGACCTCAAAGACTTGTGATTGTTTGGTCACATTAGTGATTTTGGAGGCATCCAATTCAATGCCACAGTTGTTCATCACAAAGGTAGCATAGTCTCGACCGGTATTAAAGGAGGCGATATCCCAAACTGATAGTACTGAGTCACTACTGCCCGCAAAGCACATGTCCAAACTGGCATCGGAGGGTTGACTGAGTGCGGTGGCCCGAATCAGTGCGCGATGCATTTCTTCATCAAAAGAGTTGAGGTTGAATTTTCCACGACTCCAAATGGTCAGTTTATCGCGAAATTTGTCGTAGAGTTCCCCATTCCAACCTTCCACCAGCCGAATCTCATCGGTGGTATCAAACTTGGCATTTTTACTGAGATAGGGAGGGTCTTGGTTGGCGTACAAAGAGTCTTCTTGACCACCCAATCCACCAGAGCGATAGGTGTCGGCATCGACCCAGTCTTTGAGATTACCAATCAGTTCCCATCGATCGAGATTGCGTTCTAAAAACCACTGGTCGTTTTCTTCGCCACTCATCAGGGCAAACATTCTTGCGGCCGTTGGTGAATCTTGGAGGTTGTCGCCTTCAGAACCCAATTGGTTGATGTCAATTTTGGATTCCATATCGGATATTTCAGCGGAAAAATCTCCAGAGAAATCCAAGAAGTTCTTGTCGCTGAAAATACCGCCCGCTCTTGATTCTTCGGCGACTTTTTCGGAGACGGTTCCCTCTGATTTAAATGTCTCAATGTCCTCTTCATCAAGGTCACCACTGGAAGATTCAGAAACGAACAACATTCTCATCATTCCGGTGTTTAAAGATGGCACCATTTGCCACAAGGAATCGCCCAATCCAAATTGTTGAATGAATTCATTTTTACCAATTTGTTTATTGGCAGCCAAGATCAATTGGTAGATTCCGGTACCTGACTTTGCCAACCAGTAGGCTTGCACACGGTCGCGTTGGTTGCTGGCGGTTAGCAGTCGCATCCGAGCGATATAAGTGATCTCGGTGACCATGATGGTCAACATGGCGACAGTGGTAATGGCGACCAAGAGTGCGACCCCAGAACGTTGATGATGTCGGGTATTCAGTTTCATATCGGCAACTTTCTCCCACCACCGTCACCCGCTAATAACGATCGTTTCATGGGGGCCGCTGTTTCCAAGACGACGGTATTCAAAAACGTAAAGGTTTGTTCTTCACCGGTTTCGGGATGTTCTTTTTCGATTACCAAGGTGATTTCAACCGCTCGAGGTAATCGATTGCTTTGGTCGGGTCCAGTGGAATCCCATTCATCTTGCCATTCATTGATGGTACCATCCAAGTAGCGCAAGTTGAAGGTTTTGATATGGGTGATCATCGGTAAGACCACACCGCCTTTTTCTGGCTCGTGATCCACCCGTCCAGACTCTCGGTGAAAGAGCACTTGTTCGGTTTCTTTGGTGCCTTTCTCAACCCAGAGAGTGACTTCTGCTTGATCGCCTTCTCGTGCACCAACGTATTTTCGTCGATGCGCCATGGTATTAAACCACAATTGGTCTTCCTCACCACCATCTTTGCCAATGAATACCGTTTGGTAGGTGTTAACGGCAGTGGTATTGGAAGTCAGAAAGGCAACGCGCAATTCCTTTTTGATTTGATCCATCGCCACACGGGCACTTCGAGAGACGGAATCTTCATAGGCTAAAATATCACGTAGCATCAATGAACCAGCGATTGTTTGCCAGGTCATTGCTCCAATGAATACCAAAATTCCTAAGGAGATGACCACTTCGATCAGTGTGAGACCACGACGACGGCTTTGGCATGGAGGCATCAGTGTCATTGGGTCTCCTCCATCTCGGGATCTGTCACCACTCCTGATGGGTTGACCACGTGGGTGAGTAGTTCAACGTAGTCACCGGTTTCTTCAAAATCTTCTTCCCACCACACAATGACCCGAACTTCACGAATATAGTCGGAGAGATAGTCGGTGATCATGTCCGAGGACACCCCGAGGTCGCCAAGGTCCATTTGGTTGTCTTGTACCGCTTCGTTTTGGGACTGGTCACCATAATAGCCTTCACCCATCATGTCATTCATCATCCCACCCATGTCGGCAGGCATGTTGAGTTCGATCGTTCTGATAGTGTAGGCCCACTGGTAGTCCTCAAAGTCTTCATCGAGATCCAAATTGTTTCCAGAACCTCGAAATTCTTCACTACCCAAGTCATCAAAGTCACCATCTTCATTGATGTCAGTACTTTTCCAACCTTCCAGTTCCAAATAGAGTTGGGCTTCCACCATTTTTTCTTCGGCAAGCATCGTTGCAATGCGTATCTTTTCAGCATCACGGGTCATGAATGCCGCAAATCCTTGGTTTTCCACCAAAATCGACAACGCCAATACCAAGATCGAAAGGGCGATGGTGATTTCGATCAAACTGAAACCACGTACAGACCGTGTTCGTTGCAATTGAATAGAAGAGAAGGAGAGCATCATCGGAAGTCAGGCCCCTCATCTGGAATCCAGTCCATCGAATTTCGTGGGTCGAGGATTTCATCGGTCATCCGAACCATTCCACCCATGGGATCCATTTCTAAGGAGTACCCATTGTCGGGCTCTTCGGTTTCAATGATTCGAATCACAGTGTGTTCAGCGGTGCCATCTGGAAAAATGTGAATGTGAGCAATCTTTTCATCTTCGGGATCGTCAGGCAACTCGACATTGGGCTCTACACCATCTTCACCATATTGTGGGGTATAGACAAAGGCGAATTGTAGCCCTTCGGGCAAGGTTTGTTTGGTTTCAAAACGGGGATCGTCAATCTCACCAAACTTCGAAGGATCTTCGGCAACGTCTACCTCTCCGGATTCAATTTGTCGTTTGGTAAATCGACGCATTTGGGCTTTTTGTTCGTCCCTAAATTCTTCGGCTTCTTCCGGTGTGGCAAAGATCAGAGATGATGGATCACCTTGTTCGACTTTCCACTGGTTGCGATCCAAGTTGATTTCTAGTCTAAAGGCAACATTACGCATTGCGGCTTCTTCTTGGAGCCACATCATGGTTTGCCCCATCTCTTTGACCGCCGATTGTTGCTCCAGTCCCAAAATGGAATTGAGACTTGGAGCGGCAATGGCTGCAATGAGTCCAACAATCGCAATCACGATCACCAACTCGATGAGGGTCATTCCACGACGCATACGGTTTCACCTTGGACTATTCGTCGCCGTTTAAGTTGCAAGAACTGATGTCGGCATCAAACTCGACGCCACCTTCTTTACCGTCTTTACCCAAAGATTTGACTTCATACTTGGCATCGCAACCTTGTGCTGGACTGAGGTAGACAAAATCACCACCCCAAGCATCCAACAGAACTTCACCATTTGGCATCAATGATTTGGCGGCAACCAACCCTTGACTGGTACTTGGGTATTTACCACGGTGTTTGGCAGCATACATATCCAAAGCAGAACTGACTCGACCAATGGCAATACGGGTGGTATCTTGGTTGGCAGAATCCAATGCACCGAGCATCGAACCACCAATTACAGTGGCTAGAATACCTAGAATGGCGAGTACAACAACGATTTCGATCAAAGACATACCACGACGGGTAGCCCGAATAGATTGTGACAATAGATTTTTCTTCATGAGAATCTCCTACATAGTAATGAGCAATTATAAAAGTGTATTTAGCGAGCCAGTGCCGACATGTTTAACAGGGGCAATAAAACTGAGGTGCCGATCAATAAAACGATCCCACCCAATCCCACCATCATGAATGGTTCGATGACCGAAGCAAGGGAGTTCAATTTGGTGTCGACCCGTTGGTCGTAGGCATCGGAAGCCTCAACCAACATGTGTTCCATTTCACCCGTGCGTTCTCCCACTGCGATCATCCGAACCAACAAGGGAGGAAACTGTCCAGACTCTTCGAGAGGTTTTGCAAAAGCATAGCCTTTGATGATGTTATCGGTAGCGTCAGAGACCACTTCGGCCAGTACAACATTACCCAGTACCTTTTCGGCGATGGGCAATGCTTTGTCCAAGGGGAGACCACCGCGCAACAATGTGGCCAATGTTCTTGAAAAACGGGAGGTGGCGATCATTCGAAACAGATTTCCGAAAAATGGAAGTTTCAACAGCCAAGTGTCAAAGGTTCGTCGTCCGTTCTCTGTGGCCAGCCATTTGGGAACTCCGATGATTAAAGCGATCACAGCTATGACAATTAAGTACCAATAGTTCAACAAGAAGTCACTGATAAACAAGACGATTTGGGTGGGCAAAGGAAGGGTGGCGCCAAAAGTATCAAACAGTTTCCGAATACGAGGGATGACACCAATGAAGATCCCCAGCACAACGGCTCCAGAAATGAACATGGTGAGCAGAGGGTAACTAACGGCTTTGATCACCTTTTGTTGTAGATCAACCATCTTGGTGGTGTATTCTCGCAACCGTGCCAAAATGTCGTCTAGTTTACCGGTTTCTTGCCCTACTTCAACCAACGAGACATAGAGATTGTTGAAGATTTTTGGGTGTTCAGCCATCGCTGAAGAGAGAGATTCTCCTTTTTGTACTTTGTCTTGAATTTCGACCAATGCCAATCGCAGCATGTTGTTTTCGGTTTGTTCGGCTAGAATTTTCAATGTTTCAGAGATATCGACCGAAGTGCGAATTAATGTTTCCATTTGACTGGTCACTTCCGCCAACTCTTGTGCCGAAACTCGTTCAAAGTATTTTGCAAAATCAATCTCAATGTTGAGACCTTGCCCACTGGTTTTCTTTCCCGATTGCTGTTCTTTGACCTCAGTAGGAAAGAGACCTTGCTTTTTGAGTTGAGAACGAGCGGCTTTCTTGCTGTCAGCGTTGATGATACCACTGGTCTTTTTACCATTTTGAGCGAGAGCTTTGTATTCAAATGCTGGCATTCTTACCCTCCTGAAGCGACTCGGAAGATTTCATCCATGGATGTGAACCCCTGTAATACTTTGATCATTCCATCACCACGGAGGGTGCGCATGCCTTTCGACACACATAATTGCATAATTTCGGCTGCATCTTTCCCTTGGGCAACCATGCGACGAATATCTTCATCGACAATCATCAGTTCATAAATCCCCATACGACCAGAGTATCCCTTGTTGGAACATTCCGGACATCCCTTGGCTTTGTAGAGGATACCAGAGTAGTAGTGCATGTGTTGATCAATGTCCATTTTTGCCAACTCAGAATCGCTTGGCTGATATGGCGTTTTACAGTGTTCACACAAGCGACGAACCAATCGTTGAGCCAATACTGCCGTGAGTGAGGTGGCGACCAAAAACGGTTCGATGCCCATATCAATCAAGCGTGTAAAAGCCGTTGGCGAATCATTGGTGTGGATGGTGGAGAACACCAAGTGACCGGTCAAAGATGCTTGGATAGCATTTTCGGCGGTTTCTTTGTCACGGGTTTCCCCAATCAAAATCACATCGGGATCTTGACGAAGGTGAGCACGTACAACGCGGGCAAAGTCGAGCCCAATTTTATGGTTGACTTGGGTTTGACCGATTCCTGCCAGTTCATATTCAATTGGATCTTCAATGGTCAGGATGTTTTTATCTGGAGAGTTGATTTCAGACAGTGCTGAATACAAAGTGGTGGTCTTTCCAGAACCGGTGGGCCCACAGACCAAAATAATCCCATAAGGTATCTTGATGATCTCACGAAAAGTTTCCAAGGTGTCCACAGCCATCCCAACCCCATCCAAAGAGAAGTTGGTTTGCTTTTCCAAAATCCGCATCACCACTCGTTCACCGTGTCGAACGGGCATTGTGGAAACACGAATGTCGATTTCGCGTCCTGCCATTCGGGTTCGAATACGACCATCTTGGGGCACATTTTTCTTGGCGATATCCAAAAAAGACATCACTTTGATCCGAGAGGCCAATTGACCCTTCCAAGCACGCGGAGGTTGTACGTCTTGTTGAAGAACCCCATCTACACGCATACGAACGGATAGTCCCTTTTCAAACGGTTCGATGTGAATGTCGGATGCTTTTTGTTTGATCGCTTGACTCAATAAAGAGTTTACGAAACGTACAATAGGTGCGGCTTGAGGGTTGTCCAACAAGTCTTCACCGACTAAGATTTCACCTTCACGTTCGACTTCACCATCGCGTTCCATTTCTTCCATCACGTCAGAAGCAGATTGTGTGGCGCGATCAAATGCTTGGTTAATCCATTCGGGTAATGCCTTAGCTGGTACCAATACTGGTTGGATAGGATGTCCAAAGAATATACGATATTCATCTAGCAGTTGGAAACGATCAGTGGAGGCGATGGCAACTTCCAAATGACCATCTTTTATCCACAGTGGTAGTGCCATCTGTTCACGCACCAATCCCAAAGACAGTTGACGAATAAATTGAGCATCTAACTCATCAAGGTTTAAGGCTTCCAAAAAAGGCAGACCAACGGCCTTGGCTTGCTCAACCAAAGAGACATCTTCTTCAAGAGAAACGGATGCTACACGACGGATACCCATTATGGATTCTCCTCAGTATCAGGACTGGTAGTATCGTTTTTCACATTGGTTTCGTCAACCTCACTGTCCTCGTTATCGATGACTTCAATGCGTTCGTCGATGCTTTCCGTTGGTTCCATGTCACTATCAGTATCAAGGGTATCTGTGTCGACAGAAGGAGTTGATTCAATTGGTGCAGCCACAGGTGCTTGAGAACCGATAACTTCCCAGTTGTTTTCTTTGCGTTCATTGCCACGGTAGACTGAAGGCTTGTCGATGTGGTTCATGCTGTATTGCAGTAATTTTTCCAATTCGACTTCTTGCTGTTGGCGACTTTTTCCATAAAAGCGACGAATGAACTCTTGTCGCTGTGCCACTTTAACCCGATAGACTTCTTCGAGATCGCTTTCGTCATCAATTACGTGTGGTGTGAGAAAGATCAGCATGTTTGACTTTCGAGAGGAAGTTCGATTTCCACGGAACATTTTTCCAATGATGGGAATATCTCCTAGGATGGGTACTTTGGTGGCAACACTGGTATCGGTTGTTCCAATGAGTCCGCCGATGACCACGGTTTGATTGTCTTTTACCAGCACTGTAGTATCCGCAGAGCGCTTAGATGTGATGAATCCAGCAGTAGATACGTCTAGACCTTGTGAGTCTTCTTCCACTTCTTGTACTTCTTGAAATACGGTAAGGGTGACGTAGTTCGACTCGTTAATTTGTGGGGTGACTTTGAGGGTGATCGCTACGTCTTCACGTTGGTAAGAAACGATGGGATTGTTGTTGTTGTCACGACCAGTTGAGACTGGAAAGGGAATGTTTCGACCGACAATGATGGCTGCTTCTTCGTTGTCTAGGGTTAAAATGTTTGGTGTGGATAAAATGTTAACCGAAGAATTGCTTTGTAATGCATTTAAGGCAATTCCAAATGCCGGTACTGCCAAGGAGGAGGTTCCTCCAAGACCGTCGCTGACACTGACCGAAACCGGTTCGCCAAATACACCCATCGCCATCCCTGTCAGTAGATCCGCGGATAGCCCAAAAGAGGATCCGTTTAACTGTGAACTGAAAATCGACAGTGATCCATCGTCATTGGGTTTACCCAAGTGTGCACCCATCCCAAAGTCGAAGGTCTCATCACTGGCAAGTTCCAATACAACGGCCTCTACGAACACTTGTTTACGACGGATGTCTAACTTTTCGATGACTTGTTTGACATATTGAATTTGATCGGGCGTGGCGATAATGACCAAGGAATTGGTGTTTTCATCATGGGTAATCCGGATTCCCGAATCAAAGGCGGCGACAACAGATGAATCCGCATCGGCATCCGCTTTTGCATTGTTGTTTGTGGTATTGCGAGAGGTTCTAGATGTTCTGCTATTTCGTGAGTTTGTTCGCGAGTTTCCACTGGTGTTTTGAGAAAGATTGCTGAGAACTTGGGCAATGTCTTCGGCTTTGGCGTGCTCTAAATAAACAACGTGAATCTGTGCACGAGAAGCGGGATCTACATCCACATCCAAGTCTTTGATCAGTTTGGTGATGGTATCCAAGGCATTTTCATTGGCCATCACAATCAAAGAGTTGGTCCGTTCATCGGAAATAATTTTTTCAATGTACTTTTCTTCACTACCAACATTGGTGGCACTACTTGAAGCGGGTGTGCTCTTTTTAGATTTGGAACGACGGTTTCTACGAGAACTTGTGCTGGATTTTGTTTTGGAGGTGCTTTGAGAACCATCATCTCCGTACAATTCATTGATAATTTGCTGCACATCAGAGGCAGTGGCGTGTTGTAAAGGAATGATCCGCATCTGGCTTTTGGGTGCAGCCACGTCCATTTTGGAAATAATGTCATAAACCCGTTTGATGTTCACTCCAGCATCGGTGATAATCAGTGTATTGGTGGGGGCGTAGGTTATGATTTTGGCAGACTTACCCGAGAGATCTTTCACAATCGGAGAAATGTCAGAAACGGAAACATTTTCCAACTGAATAATTTGGGTGATGAAATTGTCAGTGCTGGGGATTGCGCCATCGTATCCATAGCGCAATGGTGAATTACTAGCACCGGAAGTGGAAACGATTTTGAGGTTTTGTCCAACCGCAACTGTGGTGTATCCACTGACTTCTAAGATGCTCAAGAAAGCCTCATAAGCTTCGGGAACGGTCAACGACTTGTGAGAAATTACGGTCACGGAGCCTTTGATATCATTCCCGAGAATGAAGTTTCTTCCAGTGGCTTGAGCCATCATTTTAATTAATTGCATCAACTCAATGCCTTGTGGGAAATTGAATTCGACTTTGCTAGCACCATTGATGGAAGCGTAATTGGCCGGCACGGCACCCATATTGGATCCGATTCGAATCTCATTATTTCCAGGTTCTCCACCAGCATTTTTTGCGGCTTCGGCTTTAGCCTTTTCTTCAGCCGCTTTAGCTTCTTCCTCTTTTTGACGGCGTTGTTCTTCAAGAACAGGTGAAGTGCCATCCAAGTTTATTCTGGGTGGTAATGCTTTGGGTCCGATGGTTTTTTGAGGAGACAATGCCGGTTGTTCGGCAAATACCAGTTGTGTAAGCAATAGATAGGAAAAATTGAACATGTAAGGTTCCTTATAGACTGTAAGGGCGAGTTGTTATCGAACTTCGTATTCAAAAGTTTGTTTATTTTTGCGTCGAGTAACGTCGAAATTAAAATCTCTAGAGTTACCGAGGGAGTTGTAGGCATCCATAGCGGAGGATAAACTATTTAATTGTTGGCCATTCACACTGTGTACAATGTCGCCATTTTTGATCCCCAGTTTATAGAAGAGGGACTTTCTACGGATTCCAGTCATTCGGTATCCATCGATATTTCCATCGGCATCTTTATGTGGCGTGACCCGAACTTGGGTGTATAATTTCTCAGGATTGGCTAGGATTTCATCCAGTACAGATTGATCCACAACATATTTGTTGTTTCCAACCTTTTGAATGGCGCCATCCTCAGCAGTGGTCCCTGTTTTCTTTGTTGTACCGGGCTCTTTACTCGGTGTTTCTCCGCCGATCTCAATATACTCCAATTGCTCCGAGTTGTTGCGTTGGAAGTAAACACGATTCTTTTCAATTTTGGTGACGGTTGCCTGACCGATTAAGTCATATCCGACGCCATAGGTGTTTGCTCCACTTGTTTCGTCTTGGATCAATGCCACGCTGTATTTGGCAGGTTGAGCAATGATAGTAGCCAATAAGGTTAACTGCAAACTCGATTCTACTGAGTCGCCCTCTACAGGATCAGAAATGACCGTGCTTTTTTTTCCTGCTTGGGTTGAATCGAAGATACTTCGGTTGACAATGTTTTGAACATATTCACGTTCTTGTGGAGTGCGTTTACGGTTGCGAGCGCTTTTTTTTGGTGCTGTATTGTTTTGTGAAGGTTTGTCTTGGGTCGACATTTCCATTTCAGGAGCAACATCGTTAGTGGCAATTTGTCTTTCCAAAAACGAAGAGCCAGCAAAGCCTCCAAGGTAGGCAAGCACGGTTGATATGCCAAAAGAGCCGATAGCAAACCATTTTGTAGAAGGTGTAGTCATACAAAACCAAAGTAAAAAATTCGAGAAAGTAAAACGTTAATATAGTTCTATCATATACCTTATTAGCAATATTCATGCCAGTTACTAAAATGATCGTATAGTACCCATTTTTATAGAGCGTTAACTAGTAGGGATGTCATTTTGACAATGGGTCTTACAAGTGTAATGACAAAATGTCAAAGAGGTCTTCGGATTGTTTTTATGTGCTTTGATACCAAAAAAGTGTTAAAAAAGAACGTTGATGAAAATTTTTTTCGTCTTCAATGTATTGACAACTTCAATTCTGTGATAGTCTTTATGCAATCTGATGAAATTCCATTGTTAACACCCATGTTCAAACCATTGGTGCGAAAGTTGGGTTCTGATAAATGGCTTTCTCCAGATGCTCATTCAAAAAAACAATTGCGCAAGCAACAAGATGTATTACAAGGTCAAAGAGGGGTTCGATATCCTTTGATTGCTCTAACGACACAACGCTCGATGGGTCCAATGCGACATGTATTGTCCCAGAAAGTGGTCGGAGGCACAATGGTCATTCACCCACCCTTTGAACGTTCGAATCCATCGACACAATTCTCAATCAACAACTCACGCTCTAAATTTTGGAGAAAACTATGAACTACCGTACTCCTGGTGTTTACATTGAAGAGATCTCAAATGGACCACGTCCAGTACAGGCTTCTTCAACAACTGAAACAGGCTTTGTAGCCGTTATTGAAATCCCAACCCAATTCGTCCCTGGTGGCGGTGGTGCATCTAACATGTACTTGCCTGGCTCTACTGAAGACGTTCACATGTATTGGAATCGTGCACGTGCCTTCCGTCGTTTGGCGCCTGCTAGCGATGCTCCTGCCGCAAGCAAAGATGATAAAAAGTCGAAAGGTAAAAAGGATGACAAGCCTGCCGTTGCTGGAAATGAATTCCAACAGTTGGTATCTGAAGTACTTCCTGGTCAGTGGGATGTGAAATCTCCAACTGGTGATAGTAAAGTTACCATGTCATCTGCCAAAGGTGAAATGCTTCGTTTTCCTGTATCTCGCGCATTGATGAGTGTCACAGTTGACGCTTCTTCAAAAGCAGAATGGGACTTGAGTTTCTCTGAAGCTTCAAACAAAGTAATGGAATTGATTGCAGCACACGCTGAAGAACAAGGCGTTGCTCACACTGGTGAACTTGGCTGTGTTGATAAAACCCAAAAGCCAATCACTGTCGATGTTGATGCAATCCATGAACGTATGCACGGAACTGCTCCTTCATTTTCTTCAATGGACGGTTTCCACGCATGGCGTACAGAATGGTCTGCAAACTTGTTCGTTCAAATCTTGTTGGAAGGCGACAAGAAGATGACACCATCAAAAGCTGAGATCATGTGGGATTCTTTGGATGCATCTGCTCAAAACGCTTGGTTGAACTGGGTTCGTACTCATCCCGGTATGCGTCGTTTGGAACTGTCTTTGGTCGGTTTCTTCTCAAACGGTGGTGCTACTGCTTTCCCTGCTGTTGCCTTGCAAGCTGAAGGAACTGGTGGACCTGCAAAACGTGCCTTCCTTGAAAAAGCATATGATGGTGCCTCTGCTGTCGCTATGTTGTGTGCTCCTGGTTTGGAGTTCGGTTGGCAACAAGCGATTCTTGAATATGCTGGTCCTGCTGGACGTGGTGACCTCTTTGCTGTTCTTGAAGCCCCTCGTTACTTGATGACTAAGCCTCCTCGCGGTGTTGAAGTGACTGAAACTCGCTGGTTAAAAGCTGGTGGTTCATACGAAGTACGTGAAATGCAAGTGTTGGCTGAGCCATCTTCAAAGGAATTGCGTTTCTTAGGCTTTGCTGCTGATATCGTATTGGATCGTTGTACTCCACGTGATGACAAAGGTCACGGTGCTGTTTACTCACCATGGTTGATCGTTGACAATCCATTGTCTACTGGTCCAAGTGATAAGTACATCGTTGCTCCTCCTGCTGGTTTCGTTGCTGGTGTGATCGCTGGTACTGACACTAAAGCTGGTGGTGGTGTACATAAAGCACCTGCCAATGAGCCTGTATTGGGTGTCGCCGAATTGGTTACTTCTGTATCCGATCGCGAGCAAGCTTCATTGAACGTCAAAGGGATCAACATTATTCGTCATCGTCCTGGTGCTGGTATCCGTATTTGGGGTGCTCGTACTGTTGCCGCTGATGCATTGTGGAACTACGTCAACGTTCGTCGTTTGTTCTTGTTTGTTGAGCGTTCAGTTCGTGACTCTGTCAACTGGGCTGTATTCCAACCAAACAACAACCAAACTCGTGAGAACCTCAAGAACTCAATCGCCGCATTCTTGTTCCGTTGCTACAACGAAGGAATGTTGGACGGTGATTCATGGCAAGACTCTTTCACTGTACAATGTGACAAAGAGAACAACCCTGAAGCAGACATTCGCTCTGGATTGCTCACTGTTGACGTTCAAATCCGTCCAGTCTTCCCAGCAGAGTTTGTCCGAATCCGTTTCTCACAAACTCCAATGCAAGTAGGTTAATAATCTGCTATACTAGTAGTGTGTTTGAATGGTTCCGAAAGTTTCGGGATGGTCTTAGGATCCTAACAAAGCGATTGGGCTATTTAAATACATTACTTCAACTTCAACTTTAAAAAACTTCAACAAAATAACCCGGAGAAATACAATGGGTGCTCCTCAGTTTGGCCTTGATAATTATATCGGCGCATTTAACTTCAAAGTAACAATCGACGGAATCGAAGTCGAAAACTCAAAATTCGTTTCTGTATCAGGTGTTGTATCAACTTCTGAAACAATGGAATTCATGCATGGTGATGACCGTTTCGTAATGAAGCAACCAGGTCGCGCAATGTTCGAAGATATCGAATTAAAACGTGTTTACCAACAAGTAGACTCTTTCTATGCATGGCGTGAGCAAATCGAGCGTGGAAAAATCGAGCGTAAACTTGTCACTGTTTCTTTGCTTCTTCCAGATATGGAAACTGTAATCCGCACAATGTCTATCCACGATGCATATCCTTCAAAATGGGAATTGCCTCCAATGGATGCATCTTCTTCAGAAGCCGCTGTTGAAACCATTACTTTGACTTGCTCTCACGTAACTCAAGGCGCTTAATCAACGCATGATGGTACTAGGAGTGTTGCAATAATATTCAGTTAACATTGCAACGATTCCTAACATGTGGAAGGGTGACTGTCTTTTTTGGTGGTCATCCTTCTGTTGTAATTGTCAGTGAAGTAAATAGGGAATACATTAGACCATGTCCATCGGACAGATGTATTTCATGATGAAGAAACAAAAGGATACTCTATGAGTTCAAAAACACCTGATATTCCACCTCCAACTGGTGGTAGTGTTCCTCAGGCGCCTCCTCCGGTAGCACCGCCATCCGTTGGTGCACCATCTGCCCCTCCGTCTACTAATCCAGCCCCTTCGATGAGTGCTCCGCCCTCTCCGACGGCAGGTAGTCCGACACCTGAAGCCTATTCTCCGACTTGGCAAGGTGGTGGACCAGCTCGAACCAGTCATCGCGAATTAATTCAATTGCCAGTCGGCTTTGAATTGCCCAATGGTGAATTGGCACGTGAGGCCGAAGTGCGTGCGGTTACTGGCGCCGATGAGTTATTTATTGGTCAGTCTTCTCAATACAATCGGCATCCAAACGATCTGGTATACCGTACGTTGTTATTGTCTCGTACTGTCACGCGCATTGGTCCACACAAAAATGTAACTGTGAACGATGTGGGTAAAATGCACGCCTTGGATGTTCGTGCTTTGGAATACGCCGTCTATCGTTTGACCTATGGCGAAGAAAATCTCCCTGAGGAGGAACCCGGTCCGGGGGGGTAACGGTGGCCTATCCGCTTCCAAGAGTTCGTGAAGAAACCGCATTTTTGGCATACCATATGCATTGGAGTCTTCATGAAATCTTGGAACTACCGCACAAAGAGCGTGTAGAGTGGGTAGGCCAGGTGAGCAAGATCAATAAAAAGATCCTTGAAGCCATGAAATAACAGTGAGTAATCTTGAATGAATAACAATCCTTTACAAAAACGAGTCAGTATCGAAGTTAGTTTGGCTCGTCCGCAGTCCTCAAAGCAATCACTTCCACGTTTGTGTGTCGTGGGTGTTGTTCCTTTTGCCTCACCGATTATTTCTGAACTGTCACCGGGGGCTTTAATTCGTCGTTCAAATTGGAACGGTCGAGATCCTTTTGTGGAGCAAGTTCGTCTAACATCAATCGCCCAAGCTTCTTTACTACCTGGTATTGATGCAAATCATCCCTCCCGTCTCAAGGATTCTGTGACCAGTATCTTGGAAATGGGGTGTAATGAAGTCGATTGTATATTGGTTCGGGTGCCCGGTGTGTATTCCGCTGAATTAACCAATCAATCGGTTGTCGAGATGTTGATGGGGTTCTTCAGTGAGATTCCAGGTGCGATGATTGTGTTTCCAGACGCTGGTGGTCCATGGGCACGAGCATGGTCTTTGGATCGCGAACGAATGTTGCATCCTGATCAGTCGCGTAATTTAATGGACTGTATTCAAACCTATGGCCCTTTATTTGCCGAGAATTTTCAGTTAGGCTTCATGGACATGGTACCAGATGCACCACAAGATATCATTCACACCCTTAACAACATTCAGGGGTACGATATCGCTTTGTGTTCTTGGACGGGTGATATGGATGGGATGTTTAAGCACGGATGGCGCTGTGGTTCGGCTTTCTTGGCTGGGTACATCAATAAACGGGTCGATGTAGTCACCCAGTCATTGGTGGGGCACGAGATCCCCTTGGTGGGTGGTCGTAAGATTATTGCCAATCGCGCACGGTTGTTAACCTCTTCAGGGCCGTTACCTTATGCAGATATGCTTTCAGATAATTGTGCGGTGTTATCGATTGATAGTCGTGGTAGGAAGGCCCAAGTGACCTCTGAATACACCTTGCGTCGTCCAAGATATGAATGGAGTATCCCTGTGATTCGAACTGTGAAGGCGATCCACCAGTCATTACGGCAAGCAGCAGATATGTTTGTGTTTCGACCGGTGAAGAAAGTGGAAGCAGTAGCCTTGGAAAAAACAGTGGAAATGGTATTGAATCCGTTTTATGAACGAGGGATCTTGGTGGGTGCTGAGGGTAAAGGGAGACCTTCTGTCATAGGAGAGGCACTTCCTAGTCATACCCAACCAATGCTCAGTGTAAATCTATCGGCGATGGTCAGACCATGGTGTCAAAACATAAGCCTAAAAGTTATGGTAAGATCAGGAGAGGATCCTGTGATTGAAAATCAATCCTAATTATTCAGGATTCTGGCAATAAACATGTGGAGTAAGCAATGGCATCATTAGACTTGAATAAAGCACAAAGTGAAGCAGAGTCACTACTGAGTAATCCGTTTGATGAATTGAATCAGCCTCAAGCAAACAATTTGTTCAGTGTGATGATCGGTGGAGATACATTTGGTTTCTTTACCAAAGTGAGTGGCATTGAGTACTCGGTTACACCCTATCAAATCAAAGAAGGTGGACGAAATATGTCTCCTCATTATCGCCCGTTCGATGGACCGGCAACAGCGGGTGAAGTGACTTTGGAATGGGGTTCTGTACGACGTGACAAAATGGAAGCATGGATTCATTCAATTGGACCTGGTTTGCCCTTCCGTCGTCACGTATTTATCACTCACTATAAACGCAGTGATGTGCCGTATCGTATTATTGGTCTTTATGGTGCTTGGCCGAAGCAGTGGAAAGCATCAGACTTGGATTCTAACGGAAATGATTTAGCCACAGAGTCAGTTACACTGGTCCATGAAGGTATGTTCATGGTCGCAACCTAAGTAGTGAGGATTAAACACGATGTATCCAAGATCGAATTTAGAAAAAGCAGTATTGCTCACCTTTGACAAGAAAAAGCCAAATTGTGAAGTGACCTTTCCCTTTAATCCAACCGAACTTGAAGTGACCCGCGGATGTGGTTTCAGTTCTGAAAACTCTGATTCCAACTCGGTGAATGATTATGGTGGTTTGAAGTTTGGTGGAGCAAAATCGGATGAACTGAGCATGTCATTTATCTTGGATACTTCGGAACCTAGTTTGTCTGATTCCAGTTATTCAAAAGTTATGATGCAACCGATTATCATGAGTACACCAGCGATGGATCCAGCCAAATCAGCCAAGGGGGTACCCTATTTTGGTGGTGCTGTGAATCCGGATTCGGTCACAGAAGTTTTGGAAGTGATTAACATGATGACCAAATTGTCAGACGATGATCGAAAGAAGAAGAAAAAAGACGCTGCTGCAGTAATTTACCCACGTTTGGTACAATTTACATGGGGTGAAGAAATCAAGTTCAGTGGTGCGATTGAAAAGTTCTCATTCAAAATCATCTTGTTTGATTCAGATGGCACACCAAAAAGAGCCGAGGTTAGTTTGGGATTGATTGGTGTCTATGGTGAGTACAATAAGAAGCCAGAAGACTTGTTGTTTGGTCAAGGGGAATCTAAGGCCAGTACGACCACTGAAATCGGATAATCTATCGAAGTTGTTTTCAGGACATTTGTTTTATCGAGTGTCGAGATATCTTGTCTGCAAAAATATTCAGATAACCATTAGTTTACAGAGGGTACGCGAATGCGCAAAGGTGCTTTATCATTGAAAGTGAAGGGAAAAGATACCATAAACTTCTACATGACGCGGATTACCTACACTGAAGCAGTCGGTGAGTTGGATGGTTTGACTGCCACATTTTCGGTTCCGTCAAATAAAGAAAAAGATTTGAAACCGTTAATGGAGCCTGGATTGCCTTTTACCGTGGAACTGTTGGATGACAAAGGAAAAGTTCTTGGAAAACGTGAAGGGGATATCGTCGCAGTGAACCATGAGAAGAAAGGCTCAAAGTGGTCGGTCACCTTGGTTGGTTTGAACTATTTACACCGACTACGTTCTAAGCATTACACCCAAGTATGGGAAGAATCACACGACAAAATTGTGAAAACGATTGCTGGTCGAGCCAAGCCCTCTTTGAGTGCCAAAGTGCAAGGGGTTAGCACCACGGCAGATTTTACCTTTCAACAAGGGGAAACCGATGCCTTGTTCTTGATGCGTCTTGCTCGAGAACACAATTACTATTGCCGAGTCGTTGGTAAAGAGTTGCATTTTGGTCGTCGTGATTTGACCAAAGGGAAATTGAAACTATCTTACCGTGACGATGTGGTCAGTATCCGTCTCACAGCCAACCTCAAAGATCACGTCAATGAAGTACACGTCTTTTGGGGTGACCCTGAAAAAGATGGTACCAAGCAGACCAAAGTTACCTACAAAAAGGATCCTAAGGCAATCAACTCTGGTGGTAAGTTGGGCTCTGCGATCGGAAAGAAGGCTTTCGGAGTAAAATCCTTGACGATTGGAGGATATGATTCTCCGATGTACAAAAATCAATCTCAAGCCAAAGCCAAAGCCCAATCGGAATTGGATGTGGCGGCACTTGACTTTGTGGAAGGTGTGGTGATTGCTCGTGGGGCCCATGCCACCAGTGTTGGAAATGAACTCTCTATCAAAGGAGCGGGCTATCCGTTTGAAGGTAAGTTTATCATTACCAAAGTGGTGCACGAATTTGCCTTTGATGGATTGCGTACTGAGATTACTTTTAAATCAAACTCCTTACCAAAACCCTAAACAATCATCCTTGTAGGAAATCCAACATCATTCTCATCACTTATCTGGTATGCAATAATGAAACGTATTTTACATCCATCTTTAACATTAGGGGCGCGACAGCCATTATTGTCGCAACGAGAAAGTACCTTGGCTCGTTTAGACATGGTTTTACACTCTCGCGTTGGGGATATTCCTTGGCGACCCGAGTTCGGTTGTGATGTGACGGGCTTGATCGGTGAACCAGCAACACCTTCTCGGGTCCAACAAACCCGCGCCTTGGTGGAGCAAACCATTCAAGAGTGGCTTCCAGATGTTACCGTAAATGATTGCTCGGTCCAACTGGTGCATGCTGGTGGTGTGGCCAACACACATCGAGAAGCCGGTATACCAGTGGCGGAATCTGCTTTGGTGGCGATGGGTACAGAAAGCAACCTTGAATTGAAATTGGATATTGAAGTCGAGAATGAAGTCATGGAAGTGGGTACCGACTTTGACATTTTAGCCGAGTAGCCTTGTGTTATCGGACCTTTGTGTTTGCCTAAACTTTTTATGATGCTTGGGGTTTCGATCGGGGTTTCGATCGAAGTTTCGATAGAATTTTAGGTATGAACCAGTAGAAATATTGGTGGATCATATACAATCGGATAGTAAAGAAGTGTTATTCTATCTCGTTTGTAGTAAGGTATGAACAGTTCTCGTTTAGATAGAGTATTCTCAGACACAGTTTGGACTTGAGGGAGGTGGTTGTGCGGATTCCACAGCCGGGACTATTACAGTTAGATAAAGATGATTTGCTTCGAGATGTTCGAGATCGATTGGCCGAGCGTTTTCCTGATTACGCTGACGAAAGTGAGTATGATGCATCCGATCCAGCCTGGATCATTCTAGAACAATCAGCTTGGTTGGTGGAGTTGTTGTCTCAGCAACTGGACTTCTATCCTTATTCAATGGTGCAAGAGTTTGTCCATATGATGGGTGGTAAGTTGCAACCATCGGTTCCATCATTGGGTGTTTGTATTGCCCAGCCAGCAGAGGCTGGAAAGATGGAACTATTTGATCATCGTCCAGCCCCTTGGCGTTTCTTCACCCTACAAACCGAAGAGATGGACATGGTTGAATTTGCACCCGTAGAGCAAGTGCATGTGCGTCCCTCGCGTATTTTGAACGTATCCAAACTGGTGGATGGTGAACTGTATCGATTGGGAATGGCAAAAAGCGAAGATGGCATTGGTAGTATGGAAGCCTGGCAGTCTTATGTGAAACGTTCAGAAATATTTGAGGGTGAGTGGATTCGGTATGACATTATTACCAGCAATGCTGAAGACTTGTTGGAAACCTTAAATGCTGCGATTGAAGGACTGGACAAACGGCAGTTGGGGTGGTTGGATTTTCGAACAGATCAACCTTCACCAGAGATTGTTTCTGTCTTCGCACGCGTTGATTTGGGTAAGGCATTCTTGACAGATACACCGACTGGATTAACCATGGGTGGAGACGTACAGGGGCGTTGGGGTACTTTGGATGATAGCGTGTGGACACCTCCGGTTCGTGTCAAAGACCATCCTCGTATTCCAGTTCGTTTGAAAGGTCGTTCTCCGATGCCGGGTTCTCGACGTGGTACGATTCTATTACCTGGAATTCCCGAAAACATTCCCGTTGGAGAATTGTTGGAGCGAAAGTCTCAACCGTTACCCACCAACATTGTGGAAGCGATTTGGATTACCTTGACCCACATGGATCAAAAATTGGCATCTCTGAAACCAACTGTTAATCGTGGAATCGATGGTGTGAATACAGGAGACATTGTGGATGAACCCACATGGGTATCTGACATTTTGGACAAAGGGCTGTGGTCTGTAGTCAGTGATCGCGCCGAGCAACAGTTTATACACCTCGAAGTTGGACAGTTTGAGCCCACAGGTGGTCCATTCCGTATGGCTTTTGTACTCAAAGGTGTTCGTGAAGATTCGATTCCTGACATACGCGTATTTGCATCCAATCAAGGGGAAGGGTTTAACCGCGAGCCGTTAAACCATCGTTTGGCTTGGCGATTGCGTATGCCTGATCCCTCGGGTGGTCAACGTATGGTCTTGGTGGTTGCTTTGGACGTTGATTTGGAACCGGCAACCCAAGAGTTGTTGGTGGCTACAGAAGCCAATCCAATTTGCACGATGTTAAATGCGGTTATGGTCGCCAATGCACCAGCCGTTTCGGACGGGCGTGAAGTGACAATTGAACGTAATATTCCAGAGCCGGTCAATTTGTTGTTCGATGACGTGGTTAACAAAGATGTCTTGTCTCATTTGTTGCGCGACAATATTCCTTCGGATGCTGGTCGTATTATTTCACGACTATCGGTTGCCCACATGGA
>CAKZLX010000461.1 GCA_937127265.1 uncultured Pseudomonadota bacterium | reverse complement strand
GATTATGACAACTGGCCTTCACTTGTTCTGCCAAACAAGCCCCCGTTTGATCGAGTAATTGATGACAATTCTGTGGCCAAACATCTACATCAATATCAACAGAGGCATAGGCATAACTCCTGTTTTGTGCCAAACCCAGCAATCCTGTTTTAGCGTCTTCGATCAATGCCCAGTTCAAAGGATCTCCGACTGCCACACCCAATTGTTTATCCAATTCTCGTTGCAATAAAGACTGACTATCTCGTTGCCAACGAATCGAACGAATGTGTACTTGCTCACCTTCTTCTACACGACCGACAACTTCAACTCGTTCAGTGCGATTCCATACTCTTTTGGGTTTGGTGTACACAGACCATCCAACCACTTTGGCGTTGATATAACCATGTTGAGCATACCAATTCTCAATCCGCCAAGCATCTAACTGCAAGGTCATCGGATTGAAGGTAGGCACATTTTCTCCCTGACGGAACGCATCTAACCATGAGACCTCCTTTTGCACCATCGCCGAACGCAAGTTTTGATCATTGGTCAGAGAAAAGGGATGACCATTCCCCTCAAAACCAATATGGGCAATTCGTGTACTTGAATGTGACGCACAACCGAACCATGACAACATAAAGACAATCATATGTATCAATGTATCCAATTCAAGTAGTGTTTTCGATGAATCAGCCTTCAATCAATATTCAACCTAGGTAAAAAACAAAAAAGTAGACCGAAGTCTACTTTTTGTTGTTTTAATGGTTGCTAAGCGACTGTGGCATTCAACCCTAGAAAACAGATTACAACATTTGAGAGTAGTATTCCACCACTTGTTGTAAATCAACATCGAAGGGTAGGTCAGATACACTTGGACGTTGAATCAGTTTACCTGCTGCATCTTCCAAGTTTCTTTCCAAGTACTCCGGAGGATTACGATGTGTAGCCTCATCCAAACGACCACGGATGAAGTCGCTTTGACGACTCTTTTCACGGATTTGAATGGTCATGCCATCTTTAACTTGGTAACTTGGACGGTCTACTTTGTGTCCGTTCAAAGTGATGTGACCGTGAACAACCATTTGACGAGCTGCTGGAATTGTAGGGGCGAAACCCAATCGCCAGATGACATTGTCCAAGCGAGACTCTAACAAGGTAATCAAGTTTTCACCGGTGGGTCCTTTGCGACGAGCGGCTTCTGACATGTATTTACGGAATTGCTTTTCACCAACACCGAAGTGGAAACGCAACTTTTGCTTTTCTTGCAAACGAATCTTGTAATCAGATGGTTTTCCACGTCGACCTGCTCCGTGTACTCCGGGAGGATGTTGACGGTATTCTTTTCTTACTTTTCTTGTTAAACCTGGAAGTTCTACACCAAGTGCACGACAAATCTTTAATCTGGGTCCTCGATAGCGAGCCATAAATTCAATCCTGTTGTAATTATTTGTGTTATTTAAATATAAAATACTGTAATGACACCGTGTCATTGTAAAAAATGCAACATATCACAGTTATCTCATTTACCGTCAACTGTCAAATGTAATGATCCCAATTCGATGAAGTCGGATCACAAGTAGATAGAAATGTGTTAGAATAACAATATGAAAAGTTTGTCTATCCATACTGCAACTCCTAGAAGTATTCAAAAAACAACCCATCCGTCGAATTCTGATGAACACCTATCCGATTCACCCTGTCCGTTCTCCGGACTTACTCGTGGTCTTCATGTTCGTAAAGGTTTCACCATGGTGGAACTGGCTATCGTGGTCGCAATTATTGGAATATTAAGTGCACTAGCAGGCTGGCAAGTTCAAGCGATGGTACCAAAGTTTCGTTCTAAGGCCGCCGCCCAAGAGTTTGCCAAATATGTAGATCTCTGTCGCAATCTCGCGATTCGAAGCAATCGTGAATGTAAGGTGACTTTGTTGGCATGGGACTCCAACCCCTCCTCTATTGCCACCACAAACTATGGAAAATATTCGATCTCTTTGGGTAATGCCTCGATGAACAGTACAACCTGGGACATCTTACCCGAAGACACCTACACTGACAGCAGTGATGACGATCAAACTATGGGCATCATTGACTTGGGACAAGATGGTCAACAAAAACAAAATAAAGTGTCTATTCGCTATACCTCTGGTGATATTGGTGGCCCACGCACAGGTCTCACCGACTCTTTGGTATTTGCACCACGCGGTTATTTACAAAATCCAAGTACCGACTTCAGCGCTACTGGATACATCGAAGTCGAGTTTGTTAACAAGTACGCTATGAGTGAAGGGCAAAATGACATCTTTGTGGTGATGGTCTCACGTATGGGGATGACCCGACTAGACAATCACATCGGTCGTCGTTACGAACAATACGTCTCGGGCACACCTACCGATTCTTCGGAATAAGTGGTCGAAACATATACCACACTTCTGCTTTGTCGAATAAATTTAGGTTTTGGACTCTTGAATTGTCTTTACCAGCGCCATGAATGCTTCCACCCGTTGTTGTTCAAGAGGCTCTGTTAATTGGTCTTCTCGATGAAAATGCGTTCCAACAATGACTGCATCGGCATACGCAAGGACATTTTGCACATTGGTTGGGTTCACGCCTGAGCCAATCCAAATTGATTGCATGGGTAGTGCTTCCCGTAATATCTTGAGTTCTTCGATATCAATGGTGGCTCCAGTCGCGGTTCCAGTCACAATCAAAAATTCTGCACCACCACGATAGACAGTATCTTTGGCGGCATCGAGCAAGGTTCTGGTACCCGCAGGCGTTGCGTGCTTGACCATTACATCAGCAGCAATCGCCACATCACCCCCCAGTTGCTGACGGTACATCAATGTCTGATAAGCCTCACCCTGAATCAATCCCTGATCTGTCCACGCTGCACCTGTGTGCACATTCACGCGGATAAACGAAGCACCTACGGCTGCTGCAATTGCCATCGCTGAATGAGCATCATTGCGCAATACATTCAACCCCAAAGATAAACCGAGAGAATTGATCTCCAAAGCAATCCTAGTCATCATCGCTACAATGTGAGGTTCCACAGCCCCTCTCACAAAAGGTGCGTCGCCAAAGTTTTCCAATATGGCTATTCTCACACCACCGTCGTATAAGGCTTGAGCGTCGGCAAGTGCTCTGGTGATGACTTGCTCCAAAGAACATTTGCTGTTTGGCGTTCCGGGGAGTGGAAGCAAATGAATTACCCCAATGACACTTTTCTGTGACTCACAGTTACCTCTATACATAGACTCTCCAAACTGATACATGCTTTTCCTTGTATCACAACAATTTCTGGTTGCCTATTTATGTATAAGAATCCCCGTGCAAGGATTACAGAGAGTCCATTTCAGTGATCTCTTGCCTATTTTTAGGTCTTTGCTATTTTACAGTAGAAATCTGTAATCCTTTATTTTCCCGCTAGGCGAATCGCCAACCTTGGAATCGAATGCTGATTCTCATTTTTAGGACTATTAAGATTGTTTTGGTTGCTATCATCTTGCTTTTGCACACACTCAAGTGTTGGCAAGGGATACAAAGAAGTGGGTACAGAATGTTGTCTACGTTGTAAACGTTTTCTACGCAATCTTCTTTTTGATGCTACCGCCCACGACGATACAAAACCACTAGCTGTTTCTGGTTTGTGCATCGAAAAGACGATCGTTTCAGGATTGGGAAGTACACAATTGTAAAGTGCCTCCTTTGACCATCCCGCTTGAATTGAAACACCTTGCATCGGTGAGACAAAACGGACCAATTCAGCCAAATACTCTGGTGGTAACGGTTGAGATTCGATGTAGTGTAACCATTCGTTAAAAACATTGGACACATAGGCATCTATTCCATGTATTTTAATCCACCACTTATCTTGTCCAAGTGCAATGCCAGATGACAATGACCGCTCCACACCTTTGACCACACCTACAATATGCCATTTTGTACACTCAGTAGCATCACTTAAATCAATCGTTGGTTGATGCGGTAAATCGAGAATTAAAAAGTTCCCATACCGTCTGGCAAACAACACCTGTGGATAGAGTATTTTTATCGAAGGATGAGTGGCCTCAATCAAAAACAATTCTCCTTGCTGTGTGCCTTCATCGGTTGATAGTTCAGACATACTGACAGGACGCAATCTCAATCGGTCTCCAGGATACAAAACACAGCCCTGTCCTCCCTCACCTTCTTCAATCATACCAACCATTTCCACAGTAGCAGTCCAATTAACAACTGAGACTGTAGGCACAGGTAAACCCGACAAGATAGGGTTCTTCGATTGTTTATTTTGCCATAAACGCTTGAGAGCAAGTGACATTGTACACCTCAACTAAACAAAGTTTCATATAACTTCATTATATTCAGTATCATTTATCCAAGTTTAGGTGCGGTCAAATTTTGACCATAACATTTTTTTGTCCATTTAAAAAGGCAAAGCATACACAGTACGTAAAACATACTCTTGCTCACTGGGCTGATAAGCGACACCAAAGGTCCAAATCATATCGCTTTCGGCTTGAATATAAGCACCCCAAACATTTTCGGTTTCCAATTCATCATCCCCATTCATCCAATGTGTAACCTCCGTAGCCACCGCAATATCAGAGAGTAGTTCCCCAATTCCCAGCACGATATTTTCTTGCGGAGCACTTACTTGAACCGAATCACAAGATGTCTCCGTCAAGGTTGGTTGACTCAATCGCGACCAGAGGGCAATTGTTTCGATTGGTGGCGTTAGCATTTCCACTTTGTCATAAAGAGTTTGGCGTTGACATAACCAGGTCATGTCCTCCGCATACAAATCTTCCCACACCTTGGCCGACCAACCTTCACCATCTGCGTTCAAATCGACTGATAATTTACTCCACTGAGGAGAAATTGATAGGTCTGCATCCTCAGCACCCGCATCCAACTGACCCGTGTCATATACAAAACCAGAATCGGACAATTCTTCTGTTGCCTCCATGACCGCCATTTCACTAGATGAACAAGCCAACCAAAACCAAATCATATATACTCCCATCTCATCATTATTGTAATCTATGCATAATCTATGCCAAAAGATACAACCAAAAAAGGGACCCTAATGGATCCCTTTTGCTTTTCAGTGACACTGAATGAATAATTACATTTACTCTATCCAGTTCATTCTTCAGCCGAACTTATTGCCAGTCAACTTATTGCCAGTCAACTTATTGAAAGCTCAAACCGAAGTAATAATCACCGAAATAGAAGCCTTCTGCGTAAGGTACATCAGCGATCGCCATTTCAGTTCCTTGAGGCATATCTTGGATGTTAGGATCCCAAGCAGGTACATCTGCTTCAACAGTGTAAGCGAAACCTTGGTTTACACCGAAGTAAGAACGAGAACCGTCTTGTGAGAAAGAAGTCATCGAAGCGATACCGGTGAATACAGAACCAGAAACGTTGTCCCAACCAGCTGGGTGCTCTGCTTCCATAGAAGCTTGCAAGTCAGCAGTCAATGGACCGTATCCAAAACCAGGTTGGTCAGCCAAGATAGCATCCAATGATTGAGCCCAATCTGCACTCAAAGCATCACAAGAACCACGAGTTTCAGGTGTAGACGTTACGATAAATCCGTACCAACCTTCTAAGTCAGTTCCACCGAAACCATCAGCAACCATTCCATCAGCATAATCTTCATCAACATCAGAAGAATCAGCATCAAAGATCCAATCCACAGCACAGAAGTCACTCGCAGCAGAATCGAACAAGATCAAGGTGAAAGAACCAGTA
>CAKZLX010000460.1 GCA_937127265.1 uncultured Pseudomonadota bacterium | reverse complement strand
CAATGATGAAGAGATAGAAGCACAAGAAGAACCAATTGGTCCATTCGGTCCCAATTCTCTTGTGATTACCGTTCTAGAAAGCACCAACATCCATCTGGTCTGTGACGGCTTTAAGATTGACAAAGGTCGATTTACGTCCGGTCAAAAGATGGCCTGTAATTATACACATGAAGCAACCTTACACGCCAGTGACATTTCCAATGTCAAAATCAAGCACAATGAAAGACGTGTTCGCCCCATGGGCCCACAAGGTTCTGAGCGCAGGTTGTCCTTTGTGCAAAATCCATAAAAAATGACAGAACGTATCTGATTTACAAAGTACGTTGTCATCGTTTGGGTTCAAATGAAGAGAAGGGAGTCTTATTGTGCTCTCTTTTTATGACGTTCTTCCAAGGGCACAGAACCAACCAGTTGTATTTGCTTCTCAAATCGATTCAATACCAAATGTGTATCATCGGGAACGACAGATAAATATCGCTCAATCACTTCAACAATCTCCGCTTTCATCTCAGACATCTGAGTGGGTGTCAAATCAACTTGATCGTGAATGAGCAGCAATTTCAATCGCTTCTTCGCTACTTCTTTACTGTTGTTCTTACGTGAAAACCATGCATCCCAAAAAGCCATGACTAAGCTCCCATTTGGACGCGAGCCCATTGTAGAAATTTACTCCAAACACCATTGGATTCTTGATGTTGCAGATCGACCAATGGAACCTCACGCCCCAACACTCGATGCGCCGCATCCGCATACAACGAATGCAGCACTGTCGAATCATTCATGACCACAGGCACACCGCAGTTGGATGATCGCAACACCTCTTCACTCTCTAAAAAGACACCTGCAACATCTTCAGAAAGAATCTGCCAGATGTCCTGCACATCCAACATATCACCTTGTTCCACCAAATCTGGTCGATATCGATTGATCACAAGTTGGATGTCCATAATGCGTTTCTTTTGCAGTAAATCAATCACCCGATCTGCATCCCGCACAGAGGAAACATCTGGGGTTACAACCACAATCGATCGATGGGCAGGTGCCACAGCATTTTCAAAACCACGTTCAATCCCTGCTGGACAATCAATAACCACATAATCAAATTCAAATTGACCAAACAACCGATCTACAACTTCAATCATATCGTCTGGTACCATCGCCATCTTGTCTGAGGTTTGAGAAGTCGGAACAAAAAATAGGTTTTCAATATTGGGGACAGGCAACAGAACGTCGGCCAAATCACAACGGTGCTGTACATACTGTACCAAATCCCAAGAGATACTCTGTTCGAGTCCCAACAACAAGTCCAAATTGCGCAAACCAATATCGGCATCAACCAATGCAACTTTGTGACCTGAACGAGCCAGTCGAACCGCTAGATTTGTAGAGATGGTACTTTTACCGACACCACCTTTACCAGATGTCACAACAATACATTCTTGCATGGCACACTCATGAGGGAAGAAGGCACCACAAATACAAATACAAGGAGGGAATTCAGGGGAAATTAAGGGAAGGTTGAATGAGGGATTCTTGACTGTATTTGTGGTACTATCGAAAGAGGGAAATCAGTTTTACTGACATACAAACTATAGGCAAATAATCTTTACACGTCAAGTGGATCTTTTGAAATAATTTACGATAAAACCCTCAAACTCTCTTAATGATCGAAAATATCGACATCCTAGATCACAAAATTAATTTGACTTTTTTTGCACCACTAATTTTCCAACAATTTATCAATGGTGCCTTGTGCATCTTTAGCACGCAAATCATCATAGCCTCCCACGTGTTGCCCATAAATGTAAATCTGAGGCACCGTTCTCTGACCAGACATCACCATCAATTCACGGAGGGCGTCATATTGTCCAGTGAGATCAATGACCTCTAAATCTTCAACTTCTTTTACCGATTCTAAATATCGAATGGCAGCATTGCAGAACCCACAGGGCTTTTTGGTATACACGACAACTTTTTGAGGATTGGGTTTCATGATGACTCCTTTGGTATTTTTCTAGAAAATATATATCGTAAATTGAGGTAGTCGTACATCATCATCGGTTAAAATGCTGACAGAGGTATTATATGCAACTTGGAATCTATTTGTTGAGTCTATGGGGATGTCGAACACCCGAATCAAAAAAAACTTCATCCTCGACTACCGAAGATCCAAGTGATGAAGATACAAACAGCGACGACACCATTGAACCTGAATACAAACTAGAAGTGATGGTTCGGCCTCATCACTGGCTATCAGATAACATCACCTTTGAAGCGGATTTACAACCATATTCTGATACGACAACCTATCACTGGCAATGCCTAGATGGTTCCGAAGGTTTTGAAAAGAGGCTCACCCTCACCCCATCCACTATTGGCACGATTGAGTGTACTGTCACCGTCAACGACTATCAGTTGACCGAACCACTCTCGACTATCGGCAAAACAACTGTTCACACTGCCCCTTCTCACGCGGATTGGACAGTACTGGTCTATCTCGCAGGCGATAACAACCTTGAAGAATCGGCTATCGTGGATCTAAACGAAATGGAACAAGTCGGTTCTAGTGAACAGGTAAACATTGTGGTTGAACTTGACCGCTCGACAAACTTCTATACTGGCCACGACAATTGGACGGGGGCCAAACGATTTTATGTGACCAAAGATACAACCTCACACCCAGAGAATGACGAAGATGATATCGTCTCGGTAGAATTGGTTAACCTTGGCGCAACAGATTCTGGTCATCCCGATACACTTCGCGACTTTCTTTTGTGGGGCGTAGAGACCTTTCCTTCTGATAAAGTGGCTGTCGTCTTTTGGAATCATGGATGGTCATGGAACTTTCAACAAACCACACTCAATAAAGGCATCATGAGTGATGACAATACCGGTAACGATATATCGGTCGCCAACGGCGAATTGCGGTCGGTGATGGACTCTCTAACAACCAAATTGGGTCGTCCGATCGACCTACTGGGAATGGATGCCTGCACCATGCAGTCTTGGGAAATTGCCACAGATATTGCTCCTTACAGTCAATACTTTGTAGCCTCACAAGACTATGTCAATTGGGATGGATGGTCCTACGATGTCTTTTTGAAAGAACTTATCGAATCTCCTGACTTTGAAGGATTGGATTTGGCTGAGACAATTGGCTACAGTTTTTACCAAAGTGGTGATCTCACCATCAGTACCATTGACCTATCGGTGATCCCTGATTTTAATCAAGCATTGGAAGATGTTGCCAACAGTTTATTAGAAGAACCAGCTGGTCTAGTCACTGAAGCCTCTAATCGAACCTATTCAGCGGACGGCATGAACTTTGGCAATGACCATGACCTGTTCGCACTGATGTCTGAAATCCGCGCTAGTACTGAATCACCTTCTGTGTATACCAGCATTGGAACTGTGTTATCGTTTCAAAGTGGACTAATTCCACACAACTTTGTGAACGATATCAATGGAGTCAGTGGTCTTTCCATCTATGCACCACCCTCCACCGATATCGAACTAGACCCACTGTACTTGGAAGGATCTTGGACTGAACACCTATGGGTGGATGTCTTGTGGCGTGAACAGTCTCAATAAAGTTTATCGATCTGCTCAGAACTGGATGAACGACGTTTTAGACCGAACGAATGTTTCTCAGTGGGAAATTGCAAGGTTTGAACCTCTTGAACATATCGACTGATCGCTTCCACCATCTGGTTTTCCAACTCAGCATAGCGTTTCAAAAACTTGGGGGTAAATGCCAAATCCATCCCT
>CAKZLX010000459.1 GCA_937127265.1 uncultured Pseudomonadota bacterium | reverse complement strand
ATCAACCTCCAAAGTCACTTTTATTGTTTCTATTGCTAACTTATGCAAAAGCCATGCCAAAATAAATACGACAACCAAAGTTAGATCAAATCGGATTGAAATTGTCATGACAATATTATAGGGTGATGACAAACAAACCCATTATCTTATCCTGCAGATGATTACTTCTCTTGGTCGTACATTGTTATCATTCCCCCAGTGGTTAGGACGTCTTTGTTTCCTACTGGTCGATATGTTCGTGGAACTGTTTCGCTTGCTTCGCAGAAAGTACAATTGGTCATTGTGGGGTACACTTCGCACACAAGTCCTTTTGCAGGTCTGGTACACCGCTATTCAAATTCTCCCTTTATTGGCACTAATCGCTGTTGGTCTCGGAGGCGTATTGTTAGGATTTGGTTTTGGACTATTGCGTCAATTAGGGGCTGAGGAGATTTTCCTACCACTTTTACAATACGGTATTCTCGGAGAGGGATTACCACTGGGACTCACCTTGATCATCTTGGCCCGTTCAAGTACTGCTATCACCGCCGATGTCGCCACACAGGTTGTCAATGGAGACTTGGACGTCATGAAAGCACACGGCATGAGCATCCCTTTATTGATCACTACCCCCCGTCTGCTGGGGTTATTGCTCTCTTTTCTCTCGGTATTTGGAATTTTCATTGGTATTCTGATTGGGAGCACCCTCTTGTGGGCACCACTGGTCGATGTCACTACCCAACAGTTGTACCAGATTTGGACTAATGCATTGACCTTGACCGAGTTTGAATGGATTGGGATCAAACTGATACTCCATGCCCTGTTGATTGGTGCGATTGCTTGCTACTCTGGACTCCATATTCGCAGAGATATACGCGAAGTCCCCAAAGCCAGTAGCCAAGCGGTGATGTTAACCTTGGCGGGTGTATTTTTATTGGAAGGTGTGTTGTTGTTTATACGGTGGTTCAGATGACACTCTTGCAAATGCCAAAACAAGACTTTCGAGTTGGACAGCAACAATTTGTATTTCCAGAGATTACCATTCAACCAAATGAACTGGTCGGACTGATTGGTCAAACCGGTTCGGGAAAATCGATCTTACTTCGACAGTTGGCCGGACTGATGGATACGCAGGCACCACTAACCTTTACGGGCAAGCGAAAAGCCTTCATCTTTTCTCGTGGTGGTTTGTTTCAACGCCATTCGATTCTGGAAAACCTTCGTTTGGCGACCTTGTTCACGGATTTAAACATCTCCACCAAAGACATTGAACAAGTCCTCCAACAATGGAACCTGCAAGGTATACAAGATAAGTTTCCCAATCAGTTAAACGCCCAAACCAACAAGCTTGTCCAAATCGTTCGAGCCGTGGTGTTACAACCGGACATCTTGTTCATCGAGAAGCCCTTGGTTGGTCTCTCCCCACACCAGATTGAACAATTCTCGGCATGGATCGCAGAACATGTTCAAAATCGTGGAAGTGTAGTATACTCAGAAGAAAGCACACGTACATTTCACGCCTTGCAACCACGAAAAATCATGCTCGATGGTGGGCACGACAACCTTCGCACCGTCATGCATCATTAATCTAAAACTGGGGACATCGATTTGAATAAGGAATTTTGGGCTGGTATTTTCGTTCTGATCGGACTCGGAGTCGGGGTTGGGGTCTATACCACCATCGTGGTTGACACAGCCAGTACCGAATACCACACCTACACCTTAGATGCATCCAATGTATCGGGGATTGAAGTGGGTACACCGATCATGATGGCAGGTTACAATGTCGGCAAAGTAACCGCTATCGACGTGCTCTATGAACCATCTTTACGATTTGAAGTCGAAATGTCACTCAAGCCTGAAGTTCCGATTCCCCAGAATGTGACACCACAAATGGGTACCCGTTTGGCTGGCGGTGGATTGATAAACCTACTTCCCCCAACCGATATCGATGGCTATTTGGAACAAGGTGCACGACTCACACTGGTTCCCAGTACCGACATCCAATCGCTGCTCGACAGTGCCGACAGTATTCTCAAAGACCTCGCCATCATCACCGAACGTGGACGTGAATTTGTCGAAGATCCAGAGCAAGGACTAGAACTCCGACTCAAAGAAGTCGACAAAATCTTGATTGAGATCAACACCTTATTAGACGAACTGACTGGACTAGCCAAAGGTAGCAATCGACTGCTCAAAGACACCAAACCAGGTCTTACCCAAACACTGGCAAATACGGAAACCCTCACCCAAGAGTCGGTAGTTTTACTCCAACAAATGGATTCTTCGTTGAAGGAGTTTGATACCCAAATGACAGCGCTTGGCGAACTAATGGAGAGTTATGACCCAAGTACCAACAAGGATATGGATGCCATCTTTGAATCTTTGGGGGCTTCTGCACAAAGTTTAGACCGTTTAATGGAAAGCATGGAGCGTAGTCCTCTTCGTACAATGCGCAAGGGTGTTGAGGAGCCTTCAGCAACCAAAGACTAAGTATCATCATTCACCAAGGATATCCGATCATGTTTCTATTTTTACTCGGCCTCTATAAAGACCCTGCTTTTGCCGATGAAACGGTCACTCATGAATCGATTTGGACCTCGGGGTTCACCCAACAGAAACAATCCTTCGCCGCTGAAGTCTCTATTGGAAAATCGACAATTGAAAGCCGTACCAACGATGGTCAGCTACACACGCATCCCTATTTGCTGTTACCAGATATCCACCTGCGATATGGCATCTTGGATAGAACGGAAGTGTTTATCCATGCCACCACACCTAAAGTACTGGCACTTGGACTCAAACAACAAATCTACGAAGGTGCCGATATCCCCATCGGTCTACAGACCCAAGTTGGATACACACTCGAAGGACAGTTATTCTCATCGATTGGAGGTGAATACCGTTCGACCTTTATTCACTCTGGGTTTGAAGTGATGGGGTCTGGTAAAAACTTCTTGGATGAGGACACCCGACGATATCTGATACAGATTCGAACTGGACATGAAATCCCACTGGCCACAATCAAAGATACGGTCAAACCCTTTGTTGTCGTGCAGTACACCCGTCCATTGCTGAATCGAAACCATGAGTTGGAAAAAGGAATTAATCGCGAAGGATACAATGTAGACTCCACGGACAACGTTCTCTACCTGATGTACGACGCCATGTCAGCAGGCCTTCACTTCAATGTCAACAACACCCTTTCGATTTACACCTTACTGAATACCTATCCCAACTTTGGAGAAGCCATCGCCAAGGAAGGCATCCAAACACAAACAGTCACCCTACACCCTTGGGCGAAAACGACAGACCGTCGAGACATCGTGTCGAATAGTGGGTTCAAACTGATGGTTTCTTCGGTTTTTTAAATGGTGGATCGATGGTTTAATCTCGTTACACTGTTAACCGTGTCAAATCTGTTTCACTCATCGTTGGTTATATATCGTAACCTATAGTTCATCTAGACTTCTGGAACTACCATGCCTTTTCCTTCAACATCAACCACCAGCAAATCCTTGCTCGTCATCATACTCACAATCAGTATCGGATGGATGATTGTTCTCCAATGGGCAAAAAAAGAAGCGCGCTTTGGCTTAACCAAAGGAACCATTTTTCTACTGGATGCTCCCCCGAAACTAGACCGTATCCGTATCGGAACCTTCAGTTCAAATATCGATCGGTTTGCTGTTCCCAATTATTACCAAAGTACAACTGTTCCAGACAGCATCGAAGTGCCCTGATAGGCCTGTTTGACCTCGGCGTCGAATAGCTGGACAAACGCTGGTGATAGTCCTGTGGACATAGCTTGTCTCCTGATTAAACCAAAAATTCGCGTCTGGTTATCGGGAAACATCCCGGCCTCTAGCGTGAGGACCGGCCCAAAAAGGGTTGTCAGTCATAATCGCCTTACACGATTTTGCACAATGTGTAAATACTAGGTGCTACTTTTGATGTATGTATAAAATACTTGCCTTAGAAATTTATTAATGTAATGTGATAAATGAAAATTAGGGGTCGGTCGCTCTTACTTTT
>CAKZLX010000458.1 GCA_937127265.1 uncultured Pseudomonadota bacterium | reverse complement strand
AGAAGGTTCCCCCCTCACGGTCCACATCATCCACATCCACCGGTTGTAACTCACGCCAACGACCGTCCATCAATCCATCGTATCCATCCTCGACGCCCAATACACGCCACCCCGCTGAAAATGCAGTCTTCACTACGATGGCAATTGCAGAATTCATACCTGGTGCATCACCACCAGAGGTTAAGATAGCCAATGTTTGTTGCATGTTCTTTCCTATATTTCAGAAGTAAAATGATACTTTCATGGATATGTATCCCCAAATTCGGGCTTGGACAGGTGGTCTATACAATTGAAAATACACCTTTAATCCGATAAACAACCATAACCGTTCTCTATGGAGTATTTCATGACCACCCCATCATTTTCTCGTGTTGCCATTGTTAATCGAGGAGAACCCGCTGTACGATTTTTACGGGCCTTGGAAGAATTCAACCTCATCCACAACACCAACATCAAAGGCATTGCACTCTACACAGAGCCAGACGAACAAATGCCTTTTGTGAGACAAGCCGATGAATCCATTTGTATTGGCAATATTTTGCGCCCCCAACCAAATGGTAAAACACTGAACGCCTACTGCGATCATGATTGGATCATAAAACTCCTACGAGAGCACCAATGTGATGCCGTTTGGCCGGGGTGGGGGTTTGTATCCGAAGACCCTATCTTTGTTGAATTGCTGGAAAGAAACAACATTACATTTTTGGGACCTTCTTCTCAAGCAATGGGACAGTTGGGGGATAAGATTGCCGCCAAATACTTGGCTGAACAAGCGAAAGTACCCTTGGCACCATGGGCTGAATACCGTTCGGACTGGACTGTAGAAAAACTCTTGGAAGAAGGTAATCGAATCGGCTATCCACTGATGGTTAAAGCATCTGCCGGTGGTGGCGGTCGTGGCATTCGCAAAGTCAACAGTTCTGATGCACTGCCCTCCACGATTGAAACTGTCCAAAGCGAAGTGGAAAAGTTCTTTGGACAAGGTGGTATCTTATTGGAAAAATGTGTTTCTCAAGCCCGTCACATCGAGGTTCAGTTGGTGTGTACTGCCGAACAAGCACATGCAGTCGGCGTACGAGACTGTTCGATTCAACGTAAAAACCAAAAGGTAATTGAAGAAGCTCCCTCACCAATCTTGCCTGATACAATGCGAGATATACTCATGCGTTCGTCAGAACAACTGGCGATGCTCTGTGGGTATGTTGGGGTCGCCACAGCCGAGTTTCTTTACGAACCCATCTCTGGAACCAGCACTTTTTTAGAAGTCAATTCACGCCTACAGGTCGAACACACCATTACCGAAGCCATTACCGGAGCCGATTTGGTACAGGCACAAATTGCCATTGGTTTGGGATGGTCGTGGACTCCACCCGTAAATTTGGTAAATGGACACGCCATTGAGTTACGGGTGAATGCAGAAGACCCTGAAAAAGATTTTCGTCCGGCACCAGGAACGGTTGCTATTTTCAGACCCCCCGCAGGTCCTGGAGTCCGAGTAGACAGTGGGGTTACGGAAGGCTCTGAGATTTCGGAACACTTTGATTCCATGATCGCCAAAATTATTATCTGGGCTCCGACGCGCGAATTGTGTATTGCCCGTGCACGTCGAGCCTGTTTGGAACTTGATGCTGCGGTGGAAGATGGTGCCACCAACCAAGCCTTTCTGCTGGATATCTTACGGCACCAAGAATTCGTCAACGCCACCGCTTCAACCGACTGGCTAGATCGAGCGATGGTGGCGGGGTCTGTGGTCCGCGTTGGAGCTGAAAAGGAAGCCCTGTTGGCAGCCTCCATTTTAGAATACAAACGCAACCTCTATGCCAACATCGATCGTTTTTTCCAAGAGTGCCAAGACGGAATTCCTGTACAGTTCCCCAAGATATCTGGTCATGAGGTTGAACTAAAGCTTCGTGGCACCCAATACTCAATGTTGGTTGCCGCCTGGGGTGAAGATGACTTTGTGGTTGAGGTTTCCAAGCAGTTGCACCGGGTCCACCTCAAAAACATTTCCGATCACATTGCAGAAATGTGGATTGGTGAGAACAGGCATAAAATCCTCTACTCCTATGGTAGCGCTGGTATCACTGTCGAAGTCGATGGATACAGTCACACCATTGAACGTTCCTCTGGTGGAATCGTCAAATCACCAACACCAGCAGTGATCGTTGGTATTTCAGTATCTCCCGGCGATACAGTAGAAGTCGGTGATAGACTGTGTACACTCGAAGCGATGAAAATGGAACTTGGGGTCTTTGCTTCGGAAAGTGGTACAGTCAAAGAAGTCCTCTGCCAAGTCAATCAACAGGTCTTGATTGGCGATTCCTTGTTGGTGTTAGAACTCGAAGATGCCTCCGAAGAACAGAGTGTGGAGGCACAAGGGTTTGAAGACCCACACCGTTTATTGCTCCAAGAATTGTGGTACGATGGTAACCTCGACTTATCCAGACTCAATACAATCAACCAAAAGAAACGAATTACGGTACTCGAAGAGTTGCACTCTCTGTTTCGCGCATCGATCCTTGGCTTTGATATCACACCCACCATGGCTTCGCTCATTGACACTGTTTTAGAAAACAAATCGGTCATCTTCCCAGCAGATCAACCAAACACTTGGAACCGCTTCATTGATTGTTTGGCCATGTTTGCCGACTGCTCACTATTGCTCGACCGCAATGTATTGCTGGATCTCGATGCCACCAGTACAATCGCATCCAATGCTGCCTTTTATGACTTCTGTCGCCAATATCACGATGAAACGCCCCTGTCATGCGTAGAACCAAGGCTCACCCAAGCCTTACAATGGTACGGCATTGAATCCTTAAAAAGCGATGAATATCTCAAAGAGGCACTTTTCAGACTGGCATTGGGCAATGACAACAGCGCATGGAGACACCACGTTTGCTCTGGTTTATTGAGAACTTTTATTCGCCTTCACTCAACAGAATGGGTTCCCCCTACACATCTTGAACAGATCCTTGAACAGACTGGACAAGCTGCTCACCCCGATCATCCCTACGTCCAAGACAATGCCATTCACGCCCACCATTTGTTCTTTGCCCACGGCGAAAACAGACGTCTGTTGGAAGAATTGCGAGAAGCCGTTCACAATATGTTCTCCGGTATGGATTCCTACGAGCCCAATAGCAAAGTGGTTCGCACAGTGATGCGAAAGTTGGGTCGTTCCCCCCAATCCCTACAACAAACGCTGTATGCTCTCCAACCCCAAACCCTGCCACATCGAGTAATTGAGGCATTGACCCGTCGATTCTATATTGGTGAAACCTATGCTTGGAAACACGATGCTGACATTAATGGTCACGCCTTGGTCTGTGGAACCCTCAATGACCATGCACAAGTCATTTCCATTCTCTTTCAGTCAAACACCACTGAAAATAATGTGATTGAAATTTTAGAACAACTCGTAGAGTCAGCCACCTACTTGGAATTTGTTCTTCCACAAGGTCTAGATGAATCGTGGCTAAACAAAGCCCCCAAATTACTTTCTACCTTAGCCATTCACCCCCAACGGATTACCTTGACATGGATGAATGACCAACTGGTACACCATCGCACCTTTATCCACCAAAAAGGACAGTGGCAGTTCCAATCCTTGTTGAATGACATTCACCCTCAGGTTGCCGAGCGTTTACATCTTGAACGGCTCCAAGATTTCACCCTGTCTCGCATCTACTCCCAAGAACACATCTACGCATTTTTGGGACAAGCCAATAACAATCCTCGTGATGAACGTATTTTTGTCCTCGCCGAGGTATTTGGTTCATCCTCTCAAGGTTCCACCTTTCCTTTGCGACATTTTGAACGGGTCTTCTTTGAAGCCATTCGTGCGGTACGTAGTGCACAATCACAAAGAACCAAGCGCTCTCGCTTACAGTGGAATTGGCTCTATTTCCATATTCACCCCCAACTGGATACCAACGAAGCCGAATTGCAACTATTTGCCAAGCAACTCGAACCCTATACCCGTGGTCTCAATCTACGGGAAGTCCAAATACACGTGCGCACCCGCGCCAGTCGCTTTCAATGGTCAACCATCCAATTGAGACGGTCTGGAAACAATCAACTGGAATTCAACTGGCTCAAAAACAATCAGCACATTTCCCCGATGTCTACCTATGACATGAAAGTGGTTCGCGCGCAAAAGTTTGGCCATGTCTATCCATATGAAATTATTCGCATGCTTGAAGGGTCAACCAAAACCTTGAACATTCCCCATCCAGATATGCAACAAGGTCGCTTTCAAGAGTATGATTTCAATGCCAAAGGAGATTTCGTTCCTGTATTGCGTCCCTTTGGACAAAACACTTGTGGGGTTGTGGTTGGGGTCATCAGCAACATCACCAAAAAATTTCCGCAAGGTATGAAACGGGTCTGGATTGGTTCAGACTCTACCAAAGCGATGGGGTCACTGGCGGAGAAAGAATGTTCTCGGATTATCAAAGCCATTGAACTCGCCAAAGAATTACAAGTTCCGGTGGAGTGGGTCCCGATCTCTGCTGGAGCGATGATCTCGATGGATTCAGGCACAGAGAACCTAGATTGGACTGCACGCGTTTTGGAGACAATTATCCACTTTACCCAAGATGGCGGTATCATTCACATCATCGTCCATGGGATCAATGTGGGTGCACAATCCTATTGGAATGCTGAAGCCACGATGCTGATGCACACCAAAGGGGTTCTGATTATGACCCAACAAGCCTCGATGGTGCTCACAGGAAAGAAAGCACTTGATTTCTCAGGGGGTGTTTCTGCTGAGGATGAACGTGGAATTGGTGGTATCGAAAGAATCATGGGTCCCAATGGGCAGTCTCAATACCGTGCCCAAGACTTGGGAGAAGCCTACGCCATTTTGTTTGAAGTCTATCGCCACACCTTCTGCGACCCTGAAAGTGGTCACTCACCTCGACAAGTAACCAATGATGCCAAAGATCGCAATGTCTGTCTACACCCCTATGCGGACTCCGCGCATCCTCACTTCACCCGCATTGGCGATATCTTTTCTAGTGAACACAATCGTGAACGTAAAAAGCCCTTTGCCATTCGACAGGTAATGCAATCGTTGATCGATCAAGACAGTCAACCACTAGAACGGTTCGCCCAGTTGCACCAGGGAGAATCTGGGGTGGTTTGGTCTGCTCATATCGGAGGTATATCCACGATGCTGATCGGTATTGAATCACAAGCCATCTTGCGACGTGGCCGAGTACCCTTGGATGGACCAGATACTTGGACCGGTGGTACTCTCTTTCCACAAAGTTCCAAAAAAATTGCCCGGGCGATCAACTCCGCCAGTGGACAAACCCCGGTTGTGGTTCTCGCCAATCTGAGTGGCTTTGATGGTTCTCCAGAGTCTTTGCGTCGATTGCAATTGGAATATGGTGCAGAGATTGGTCGGGCTGTAGTCAATTGCCAATCTCCGATTGTTTTTGTGGTCATTGGTCGGTACCATGGTGGTGCTTATGTGGTCTTTTCCAAAGCCTTAAACCAAAACATCACTGCCATTGCGGTCGATGGCTCCTATGCCTCAGTGATTGGTGGTGCTCCAGCGGCAGCGGTTGTCTTCCCAAGAAAGGTACAACAGTTGGTCAATCAAGATCCCAAACTACTCGCCTTGGACAAACGGTTATCCCAAGCCAAAAGTAGTGAACGCCCCTTACTACTGGAAGAGCGTAATCAACTGATCACCGACCTGACCTTAGAAAAACGTGGTCTCGTAGCCACAGAGTTTGATCAGATTCACAGTGTCCAGAGAGCGATTGAGGTGGGTTCACTGGACACAATCATCACACCAGAACAATTGCGTCCAAGTATCATTGAAGCCCTTGAACGCGGATTGCAGGTAGAACGATAACGTTCAATCTTTGCTTAAAACAAATAGCCCACCTTGAAGCGAACGGTGTAAATCGAGCCATCTTTGGGAGAGATATTGAATCCTTCTAAATCAAAGAAGGTGGTTGGCGCGGCATAAAATTCACCGGCAACATCCAAAAACTCTTTGGCTTTCCATTGTGAGCCCAAAGAGATCGTGGGTCCTGCATAGGGAACGGTATTGTTTGAGACCACCGCATCATCATCAATGTAAAAGAAGGTGCTCACATCCAACCAACCAAGCGATCCATAGTGGGTAAAGTTTCCACTTTTGTAGCCCAGCGACCCATCGAGTCCAAATGTAGAGCCCAGATACAAATCAATATAGGCGGGATCTTCAATATCAAAGGGCGTAGCAATCTCACCCACCGTACGCATCAAAGTCGCATGATAACGCAAACCGGCTTGCCATTTACCGTCTGCCAAATCGGCATAACCAGCACCAGCCTCCATTGAAATCATCACGTTACGGGTGCCACCGATCGGCACGGGGGGCACATAGCCAAAACCAGCATAGGGTACAATCGATTTACCATTGGCCAAATCAATACTCGGAAAGGCAAAAGAGCCGCGTGGACGAGGCAACACTGGTGTTTTATTGGTATCTTCTGTTTTTGTATAACTGAGAACCAGTCGTTTTTCACAAGGTAACGCTGGCATCATCGACATTTCCAGTCCCATGGAACCGGTACCTGGCTCATGGGGGATTGGACCGTGCAAAGCAGAAAAAGTGGTCGCTAGTGAATAGAAATTGAGCAAATAATTGTTTTGCTGTACTTCAGAATATCCTTCGGGTGCGGGACCTGCCACACCATCTCCATCTGTATCTGCAATCGCCGAACAAGCAGGGTCCACATAGGCAAAAGCACTCGAGACCAACATAGACCAGACCAACATCATAATTTCTCCTTGGGTAATCTGTGGTTTTAACCTATCAATATAACAAAATCTATTCGAAGGCTGTGGACTTTTTCTGATCAAGGTATATGGTAAGGCAATCCGTTTCACAAGGAGACTCCCATGTCAAACGAGCCAATTACCCGTCTCACCCACACCTCCGTTGCTTCATCAGTGGCCAAACAAATCAAT